>JAUZPR010000037.1 GCA_030705825.1 Bacillota bacterium
TTAATGCTGCCTTTTATATATAGATTTGTTTGGAAAATGATTCAAAAAGGAGTTGCCAAGAAGATGGGGAAAGAGAAATATTATGCAAAACCATTATTGAATTGAGAATGTGTAAGTATAAAATTAACATCGACGATAGTGACCTTCGGGGGCGAGAATGAAACAACCAATAACGGTTATTTGATTCAATTTTCAATTTATTCTTTGCGTAAATATACTAAATCATTGAAAAAAAGCCTGCAACAGGCTATGGTTTCAGAAATATACCCCGCCGCCAAGGGGATACCAGAGAGATATGACATTTTTGTATCCTCAAGGCACGTTGAGAGTATATTTCTGATGACGAATAGTGGTTTGAAGGGCAAATAAGGCGATTATTCTTTATTAAAACTTAAGATTTTTTAAATAAAAAATAAGAAATTTGTTAAATAATTTCTTTTTTTTTATTGTAGCCTTAATAAGGAAGAAGAGTAAAGATTAAAGATTAAATCATTCTCGGGATGGATGCCACAGGATGAGGGAGTATTGGAGGAAGGTTGAATGAAGCTTGTTATAGATAATGTGGGAAAATTGTACAATAGACATTTTTGGGGTGTCAGCAACTTTAATTTGGAATTGGAATGCGGGGTATTGGGATTATTAGGTCCAAACGGTGCTGGAAAATCTACTTTATTGCGGATTTTGACAACTATAGCAAAGCCTACGTGTGGAAAGGTATTGTGGGATGATATTGATATTAATAAAAAGCCGGATGAGATAAGGAAGGTTTTAGGATACCTTCCACAGAACTTCGGTGTATATCCTAATCTGAATGCACAGGAATTTCTTGAATATATTGCTGCAGTAAAGGGTGTGGCCAGAAAACAGGCGCGTATTCGGATTGATGAGTTGCTTCAGTTGGTCAATCTGCATGATGTTAGAAAAAAACCTTTAGGTAGTTATTCAGGAGGCATGGTCCAGCGTATTGGAATTGCACAGGCGCTGCTGAATGATCCTAAAATACTGATCATCGACGAGCCTACCACAGGACTTGATCCCGAAGAGCGTATGAGGATGCGGAATTTGTTTTCTGAATTGGCAGGGGAGCGTGTTATAATCTATTCTACACATATTGTTTCTGATATTGAAACGATCTCCAGTAAAATTGCTATTATGGCGCAGGGAAAGCTTATAACTTGTTCTGAACCGGAAAATCTTCTGAGAACAGTTGAAGGAAAAGTATGGGAGTGGATTATTCCTATATCTGATTTAGAGCAAATAAGAAAGGATTATGTCATAAGCAGTATAAATAGGAAAGGCGATAACGTTAATTTAAGAGTACTGTCGTCCAGTCCTTCTTGTAGAACTTCAAAGTCCGTCCAGCCTGTGTTGGAGGATGTGTACTTGTATTATACGGCATTGAGCAAAGGGAGGAACGTTTAATGAATACATATCGTTCCATCCTGCACATTATGTGTGCTGATTTTTTTGAAAGGACCCGCAGCAAAAGCTTTCTGATAGTTGCAGGATTAGCGGTGTTTGCATCATACATCTTCATACCTGCAAAGAGTGCAAACTATATCACATGTTATGTCAGCAAGGGAAAAGAATTTTACCGCGGTGCTTATAATTCAGCGTGGATAGGGAGCAATTTGGCGTTATTGATATCTGTTTTTTTCTCATTGTTTGGTTTTTATCTGGTTAAAAGTTCTATTGAACATGATAGACTGACGGGTGTGGGTCAGATTATCGCGGCTACTCCGCTGAAAAAAACTGATTATATTTTGGGTAAACTGTTTAGTAATTTTGCCGTTTTATCTGCGCTCGCACTTATTTCGGCTACTGCATTATTAATAGTACAGCTTATGCGTAGAGAAGTTTCAAGTGTAAACCTCATACAATTGTTCAGCCCTTTTGTAATCATTGTTTTTCCCACTATGATTTTTATTTCTGCACTGGCTGTCCTATTTGAAACAGTGCCGGTACTCCGTGGGAGTTTCGGCAATATTGTTTACTTCTTTGTTTGGATGGTATTCTATATTACCTTGATACAAAATAATCAAAACCCAAATATTCAAGTAGAGAATACTCCTCTATATGATGTTTTTGGCATGTCAACGTTGTTACAACAGATTCTTGGCGGTGCTAGACTGGCATTACATGACCCAAATATAAAATGGCTTGAAATCTATAGGCATGTATCGGGCATCCAAATAAAAACTTATCTTTGGAAAGGCATAATATGGGATGGCGGCGTTATTGCACTTAGATTTATGTGGATAGGTATATCTTTAATTATTGCTTTTTTTGCCGCTATGATCTTTAAAGGTTTTGACGTTAACTGGAAAGAGAAAAAGAGCGTGGGAAATATCCTCAGATTTATTAAGAATGATACAGAACCTGTATACGTTAAAAATAGTATGTCGAATGTCGTACTGTCAAAATTCAAAGCTGATTCAATGAGGTTCAGTTTTATCTACTTACTTGGGTGCGAGATAAAGTTGATCATACGAGGATTACATTGGTGGTGGATTTTGGGTGCAATAGTGTTAATCTTATGTGAATTATTTTTACCTATGGGCTCGTTAAGAAATGTGATATACCCCTTGGCATTGATTTGGCCAATAAATATTTTGTCATCGACCGGTATACGTGAAAAACGGTATAATACAGAACAAATTATATTTTCTTGCCCAAAGCCGGCCTCAAGACAATTTCTGGTATGTTGGCTTGCAGAAATTGCAATTATAGTAATAATCCAAAGTGGCATCGGACTGCATCTGGTTATTGCAGGCAACTATTTTGGCTTGTTTGCATGGCTGGCTGGGGTTGCATTTGTTCCTACACTGGCAATAATGCTGGGAACATGGAGCGGTGGAAGCAGGCTATTTGAAATAATATATACAATTATATGGTACATGGGACCGCTTAACAAGATACCGACAATGGACTTTCCTGGCATTAGCAATACAAGTGCATGCGCTATTATTCCGATAGCCTATTTTGTAATTTCATTTATATTACTTGGAATGGCATTGATAGGGAGACATTACAGAACACGTTTATAGAATCGCAGAGATATCATTAAAAGAACAGCCGACTGTTAATACCGGATATATGAGTCGAATTATTATCTGAATTAAATCTAAAGAAATTGTAAGAAAAAACTAAAAGAATATTTAAAACTAACAAGCTTATTTTCGCTAGACTATTACTAGTGTATTACAAAATAAACCAGATATTTTTTAAGAGTATAGGAGTGATAGTGGAATGAGTAAAATGAAAAAAATAATTATCGGTGCCGCTTCGTTAACGGTAATGGCTATAATGCTTATTTCGATAATCTGCAATATGAATAACAAAACCAAAAAAAGTAATGGCTGTACCGGTGTTGGATGTGCGGGGTGTAATGGCTGCAAAACTCAGGGGGGAACCAATATCACTACAACCTACTATCAAAACAAGAAGGAAGATTTATTAAAAACATTGGATAATTTTCAATCCATGTTTAATACTGAATTAAAAAAAAGTAATACAGAACAGGAAGTTCAACAAATTACAAAAGAGACCAAAGAGGAATTTGTCAGGCTACTGCCTCAAATACCCTACATTGGCGGGGATGATTGTATTTTAACAGAGAATCTTGAACAATCTGCTGTGGCGTTAGCATTCTATAATGTAGAAAAAAAGCATGGCAAATCTGTTGAAGAAATTGGAGATATTATAGATGACAGTCTTATAAATAGCCTGAAGAAAGAGTCATCACTATATAAACGTTTTGTGGGGCTGCTATCAAATTATTTGGGAAGAGGAATTATTAAAAAAGATGCAATTGACTCACAGAAAAGGGAATACCCAGGAGGGTGGGTTTCTACATATATTGATGGAGATGGTAAGAGTTTTGACTATGGATATGATTATTCAGAATGCGGAATAGTAAAGTTTTACAAACAGCAAAATGCATCTGCATTGATGCCTTATATGTGCAAAGTTGATTTTATTTACAGTGATGCCTATGGACAAGGCCTGAATAGAACTGAAACCCTGGCAGACGGATGTCAGAAATGTAATTTTCGCTATAAACTGGTGAAAAACAATAAGATGGATTTGATTATTATTTCTTTGATCGTAATTGCTATAGGAATTCCTGTTACCATTATTGTTGTGGTTACCCGAAAGATCGTAAGAAAATTTAAGCTAAAGAGAAATAAAGTCCATAATAATCTATAAATTAAAGTCCTTTGTGTGTTCGATATCGTAACATTTAAAATAGTTAATGATGCTGCTGAAAAGGCTTACTATGATATAATGTATATATATGGTATGGAAATATACCTGCATTATATTGTAGATGTTTATATAAGGAAATAGTCAAATGGATAAATATAATATATTGGTTATTGATGATGAGAAAGAGATAGTGGACTTAATCAGGATATATCTTCAAAACGAAGGTTACAATGTTTTTGTGGGCTTTAATGGCATTGAAGGTATGGAAATATTCGAAAAGCAGAAAATTGACCTTTTGATTCTTGATATTATGATGCCGGGAACAGATGGGTTGCAGGTTTGCCGGAAAATAAGAGAATCAAGTAATATACCTATTATAATAATTAGTGCAAAATCACAGGATATTGATAAAATTTTGGGCCTTGGCACCGGCGCAGATGATTATGTAACAAAACCTTTTAATCCTATGGAACTTATAGCTCGAGTCAAATCACAACTAAGGCGTTTTTACTATTTCAATACCCAACCACAAAGCAATAATGATAAATATATTATTGAAATCAGCGGACTGACAATAAATAAGATTAGTCACACTGTATCTTTACTTGGAAATGCGATTGATCTTACCCCAACAGAATATGAAATATTACTATTGCTTGCCGGTAATCCTGGTAGGGTTTTCAGTGCGGAAGAGATCTTCCTAAGTGTTTGGAAAGAAAAATATTATGATTCAAATAACACTGTTATGGTACATATTTGGAGGCTAAGAGAAAAAATAGAAGCCAATCCCAAAGAACCTGAAATTATAAAAACAGTATGGGGAGTAGGGTATAAAATTGAAGACTAGACTAGACACAATTCGTATTAAATTAATACTGGCCTATCTATTAAGCGCAGTGCTTGCGGGTTTTTGCATATTTTTGGTGTTTATAGCAGTTAGTGTTTCATTTTATTCCAATTTCGAGATGTTTTCAAATTGGTTTGACAAACATATAATAGTTCTCTTTTTGATTACTATGGCAGTATTTATTGTACTTATGAGTGCTTTTTTCGTATTATTGACTCAAAAAGGTATCAAATACCTTGAAAAAATTACGCAAATAGTTGAAAAAATATCAAAAGGTAATCTTGGTATACAAATTTCCGACGAAAGAACTGATGAACTGGGCAACCTCTCAAAAACAATTAATCAAATGTCAAGCGAATTGAAGAGGCTGATTGAAAAAGAACGTAAGTGGGAGAAAGAAAAGGATGATATGATAAGTAATATTTCACATGATCTGCGAACACCTCTTACATCGATTATTGGATATTTACAGTTGATTATTAATTATGAGAAAAATGGCAACGAGGTTTATATGGCACAATATGCAAATATAGCATATTCTAAAAGCCTTGAACTGAAGGTGCTTATTGACCAACTGTTTGAATATACAAGTATAAGCAATAAAGAATTTAAATTAAATATTATCAAAATAGATGCGGCAGAATTGATTAATCAAGTAGTATTGGGGCAGATGCCTGTTTTACAAGAAAAAAGTTTGCAATGTCGGATGCATTATCCAGATGAAAAAGTGTATATATATGCCGATGCAGTACTAATTGCAAGGGTATTTGATAATCTAATCACCAATGCAGTGAAATATGGTTCAAATAGTGAGAATATAGACGTTGAACTGAGTAAGGAATCTAATGATGCGGTTATAAGGATTACCAATTATGGAGTTGAAATTCCTCAATCCGATTTGCCTTATATTTTTGATAGATTTTATTGTGTAGATAAGTCACGTTCGAGCAATCGTGCCGGAACGGGTTTAGGACTTGCAATTGTTAAAAGCATAGTAGAAAAACTTAATGGTAAAATATATGCTTATAGCAATGACAACAAAACGGTATTTGAAGTCAGACTTAATTCCAATTTATAAAATTTTATTGTAATAGAGACTCAAAGCTAAGCCGCTCAATATGAGCGGTTTTTTATGCAATAAACATTTCTTTCTGACTTTGACTTTGCTAATATGTCTTCAAATCTAATCAGAGATATAGATGATACTGGATATAAGTTTTTAGATTTTTCGGTAGAAAAGAACTATGAATTGATAAAGTACTTCTTTTTAGAAAGCAACTATTTCAAAAATGTTAAGACTTCGGAAAAGGACATGGAAATGTTAGCAAAATTATAGTCATCAACTGATGGATAGTCTTGACATATAGCTTAAGGTACACTATACTTTTAGATGAAAAAATGTTCATTCAAAGAAAGATGATTGCTATGCCAAAATCACCTGTTCGTTGTGAAGAAATAAAAAAAGAAATGCGCGACAAAATCTTAAAGAAATCCATACTTTATTTTGCTAAAAATGGGTTTTCGGGAACCAAGATCAGTGACTTGTCCAGGTATATTGGAATTGGTCAGGGGACGATTTATGCCTATTTTGACTCAAAGGAAGAGCTGTTTCAGGAGATTTACAGGATAATCAACAGAGAAGAGGATATAACACGGCTTAAGCTTCTTTCGAAACTTCCGATAACTGCCAAATATAAAATTCATAGGCTGACCAAAGAAGTATTACGCCAGCTGAAAAAGGATGATAACTTTGCTGCAATGATTGCATTGAATACGCAGATGCTTTTTGAACAAGCCGAAAACAATGCTGCGGATGTATCAACATATCAGTCGGAACTATATAAATATACGGCTATGATTATTGAACAGGGGCAAAAGGAAGGCAGCGTTGTCTCTGGAAATTCTCTGAAGCTTTCTGATTACTATTGGGGTGTTGTGTACCTTTACGCACTTAAAAAGTTATTTACTACCAAGTATGAAATTATTAACTCGGATGATTTAGAACGAACAATATTGAAATGAGAAGAAGGTAAAGAGCATGAATAAGAGAATTGCAATCATCACAGGTGCAAGTGGTGGTATAGGTAAAGAATTTCTGAAGGTGATGCTGCAGGAAGAATTGGATGAGATATGGGCAATTGCCAGAAGCCAAGAAAAACTTATTGCTCTAAACAAAGCATTGGGTGATAAAGTAATTGTGATCCCAAAGGATTTATCAAAATCAGCAGAACTGCTTTCAATAGGAGAACTGTTGAAAAATCAAAAGCCGGTTATAGCCTATTTAGTTAACAACGCGGGGCTTGCCAGAATGGGTTCTTATGAGGATTTTACTGTTGAAGAAATTGAGAGTACAATCAATGTCAACTGCAGTGCACTAGCTATATTGTGTACATTATGCATTCCATATATGGTAAAAGGGAGCAGAATTCTTAATATCTCGTCCGCCTCTTCATTTCAGCCTTTACCATATCTGAATTTATATGCTGCAACAAAAGTGTTCGAAAGAGCTTATTCAAGATCACTGAATGTGGAATTAAAGGGAACCGGGATTACATCGACTGCGGTTTGTCCAAGTTGGGTTGATACAGGTTTACTTATTAAGGAATTCAACGGTAAAAGAATCAAATTTCCCGGCATTGTAGCACCAGACAGGGTTGCTAAAAAAGCACTGAAAGATGCCAAGAGAGGAAGGGATATGTCTGTCTGTACACTCTATGTGAAATGTTTACATATACTTGCTAAATTGTATCCGCAAAGAATGGTAATGAATACATGGGTTCATAAGGTTAAAAAGTATGTTGAGAAGGTGCACTAGAGCCGGTATGGGTAGAGATTGCCTATACCGGCTTTTACTATTATAACTGTATCACATACACATGCTCAGTCGATATCTTAGTCAAATAAATTGGAAAGATACTCAATTAGTACATAAATATATACCGGAGAATGATTATGCAATGGAAATAAAGTAGTTGCAGAAAACCTGCATGAACGTATTTTTTGTGATGATACTATTATCAGTAAAAACGTAATTTCAGATCAATTGCTTGCAAGATATTTTACAAGAAGCAATTCGAATAAATGTCCGACGGTTATTGTAGTTAGTGGCAGTGACGGGAGAATAGAAAAAGCACAGGCAATAGCGCAATGTCTTGCAATGAAAGGATTTTCCACATTAGCATTATGCTATTTTGGTATGGAACATGTTCCAGAGGATTTGGATCGGATTCCCATGGAATATTTAAAAAACGCAATCGGATGGTTGTCAAAGCAGCCAGAAGTTGATGCTGACAAAATTGGGATTTATGGCAGGAGTAAAGGTGGGGAAATGGTATTGCTTGCGGCAACACTTTTTCCACAATTAAAATATGTGGTTGCAAATACACCATCCAATTATGTTAATGAGGGTATTATAGGGGGATCAAGAACTTCTGGTCATAGTTCATGGTGTTTCCAAGACAATGAAATTCAATTTATTAAAGCACCCAAAAGAAGTTTGTTAAAATTAGTGATTGGTTTGATTATAAAAAATCCAATGGCATTTCGTAATTTTTATAAATCTCTTACTTGGAATCATACAAATGCGAAACATCCCGATGCACGTATAATGATTGAAAAAAGTAATGCTTCTTTTCTGTTTATTGCTTCTGATACAGATGGAATTTGGCCATCTGACAATTATATAAAAGAAGCTTATCAGATAATGAAAGCTAATGAAAAAGAAAAGAATTGCAAGCAGCTTTGTTATGCAAACGCTGGTCATATGCTGACGCTTCCATATCAGCCAATTCCCAACTGTGAAGAGTATGGAGGAATCATGGAAAGTGGAATACAGGCAACAATTGATTCTTGGAGAGAGACGGTACAGTTTTTAAAACAAATGTAATGTGATAGGAAAAGGTATAATATCTCGTCTTTACAGTATTGCTTTAAAAGCTGCGTTTATAGTCTCTAAGCTTTGTGGAGAATCATTTGTGTTTAATAGAAGCTGGTACAGTTTTTTTACTTCATCGGTCTTGCCGGTTCTACTATAAATTTTTGCAAGGGTTACAGCATACTTCAAAAGCGGGTCAATACTGTAAGCTTTTTGTAAGCATTTTATTGACAGTTCATACCTTCCTTGTTGAGAATATAACCTGGCGGTATTATAGGCATCCTTGCCTGTCACAAAGTTATTGACCAAATCCTTCTGGCTCTCATTTTTTTCTATCTCAATCAGGTTATTTCTTGCACCCTGATGATCAGGATTAATCTCTAGTACTCTTGAGTACATTTTTTTAGCTTCCTCAAGATTATCATGAAGCTTGTAGTATTTTGCAAGCCTAGTGCAGGCAGCTGAATTACTGCTATCCATTTCCAGAATCAACATATTTATTTTTAAAGCCTTGTCTCCCCATCTGTTTGCCAGTGCCATTTCGCCAGCTTTATTTACTAACTTACAAAGAAGATCCTTATTCATTATCAATATACCCTCTTTCCCGGTTACGTATTAATTGCAAGTATTGCATAAAAGTAACTTTCGTTTGTCAGTACATTAAATGCACTCACTTTGCACTGTTAAGAAATCTTTAATGCTTGACTAACAAGCTCTTTTTTATAAAATTTTGGTTTTTCTAACAAATTCAAATGCCCGCAGCACTCACACCTGAATTTTAAACCATTCAATTTGGCTACTTCCGTTTCAGGAAGGTTCAACATAACTGAATTGCAGTTGTAGCATATTAGTGTTTGAAAATTATACATAATATTTGTCTCCTTTCATTTAGTGATACATCGGTAAACAAAAAAGAAGAGTCAAGACTCTTCTACATATCCATTTACCAGGCAAATAGGATATTAAAGCACAAGTATTACTAAATGAAAGGGGCTATATTTAAGGTATATGCCTTATATATTGTAATATACAAATATAAAACCAAATAATATCAGTTAAACATAATCGTACACAATTCATAATGTAACATTGGCTAAAAGCCTAATTCCACATTTACTTTTCAATTGTAAGAATTGTAAATGCATTATATTATAATATCACAAGTGAACTATTCTGTCAATTTTATATATCTTATTGGATAATAGTTAATATATTGCCCGAAGCTATATACCGCAAAATAATTGCAAATAAATATACAAATTGGTAAATTATTTATGCAAAACCATGATATAATAGGATGAATAACTAATCCTTTATATTAACAAAATATATTTATATGTTTCATGGATTATTGGATGTATAAAACCCAAGGCATTTAAGGAGGTGAAGTACTGAATGGTTGGTACAGTTAAATGGTTTAACGCAGAGAAAGGTTTTGGATTTATCGAAAGAGAAGGTGGAGACGATGTATTTGTGCATTTCTCCGCAATTCAGTCACAAGGTTACAAGTCGCTGAATGAAGGTCAAAGAGTTGAGTTCGATCTGGAAAAAGGGCAGCGTGGACCTCAAGCAACAAATGTAAGGATATCGGAATAACAATAACAGAAGCGGTTTTATTGTAAACAGAAGCTTCGGTAATAGGTGGTAAATAAGGGGAGAGTTTAGACTCTCCTTTTTAGTTTTATCAGAAAGTATGTTATTTTACAAAGACTCACTGGATATCGCGAGGTGAGCAGTTGGTAGCTCGTCGGGCTCATAACCCGAAGGTCGGAGGTTCAAATCCTTCCCCCGCAACCACTGAAAAAAGAAGGCTTCTAGGGATTTTCCTAAAAGCCATAATTCTTATCAAGAACATTTCAAAGTCTGTAGACTTTATTTATTGTTCTGTTTTATCACGTCAGCTTAATTCCTACCCATGAATAATTAAAATTGCGTAAAAAATCGAACCAAAATCAAAAATTAATCAATTGCAGGGTTGTACAATATTACATATAATAAAAGGATGGTTATAAATATATAGAAAAGAATGACACGTCTATTAAAAGGGGAGACAATATGTTTAAGGTCTTTCTTGTCGAGGATGAGATCGTGGTGCGCGAAGGCATAAGCAAGAATATTCCTTGGGAGGCATACGGCTTTCTTTATTCCGGCGACGCTCCGGACGGAGAACTCGCTTTGCCCTTGATTCGCCAGATACAACCCGATCTTCTGATTACGGATATCAGAATGCCATTCATGGATGGACTAGCACTGATAGAGTTGGTCCGTAAAGAATTGCCGAGGACAAAAATCATCATCATCAGTGGGCATGACGATTTTTCTTACGCGCAGCAGGCTATTCGCATGGGTGTGGAGCAATACCTGCTGAAACCGATCCTAAAGGAAAAATTGGTGGAGACCCTGATTGCGCTGCATAAGAAAATGGAAACTGAACAAAAGCAGCAGGAATACCTCGAGAAGTTCCGGCGGGAAGTCCAGGAGTATGAAACGTTTACCAGCAGGAGGTTTTTCGAGCAAATCGTCACCGGCAGCCTGAGCGTATTGGAAATCTCAGAAACCGCAAAGGCGCTGGACATAGATATGAACGCTCCATTTTATAATATTGTGCTTTTTTCACTGAACAATACCGGATACGACGGAAGCGTACCCGAAAGCTATACCGACGCACTCGCGGTGCTGCAGGATAAGATCAGGCAATTCATCGCCGACCATCAGGAACTGATTCTATTTATATGGAATGTCACTACCTACGCAGTTTTAGTAAAGGGCGGTCAGGACAATATCAAAATGAGGACTGCCGATTGCATCAAGAACATCCAGAGCTACTGTACTATGGCCAGCCGCGATGTAAACTGGCATATCGCATGCAGCACACCGGTTTCAAGACTTGGTTCCATTCCAGCTTGCTTTGCAGAGGCCAGTCGTGTTTTGTCCTATCGGTATCTTTGCCCGGAGGAGCATATCCTATCTGAAGCGAGTATCCAGGATTACCGGAAGAAGGAAGGTCCTGGAACCAACACAGCAATTGATCAGGAACATATCTATAACTTTTTAAGCAACGGAGCGGTAGAGGAAATAGACGATTTTATCGATCAACTGCTGCAAAGTGCTGAAGGGGAATCCATATCACTGCCGCTGTTATGCAGGTATTTGACTATGACGGCTTACTTCGCATCGGTGAAGTATCTGGATTCAATCGACTGCCGCGCGGACAGCCTCTGGTTGCTTGAGTTTCGGCCGAATGACAGCGTGTCGACGCCGGAGAAAGTGCGGCAGTACATGCGCCAGGTCATGGAGCAGGTGCTCGAACTGCGAGACCGCGAAAGTAAAAAGCAACAGCGAGATCTACTGAACCAGGCCATCGAGTTCATCGACCAGCATTATCAGGAGGAGTCCATATCACTCGACAGGGTGGCTAAAAAAGTAAACATCAGCCCAAACTACTTTTCGGCAATATTCAGTCAGGAAGTCGGGCTAACCTTCATAGAATACCTCACAAATAAACGGATCGACGGGGCGAAGCACATACTCTGCCACACGGACAAGCGTTTGGGTGAGATCGCGTTCGCAGTCGGGTATAAGGACCCGCATTATTTCAGCTTCGTGTTCAAGAAAGTTACTGGCTGCACGCCTAGTGAATATCGCAGAGGAGATAAGCAGTGAACGTAAATTTCAGACGGAAAGCGAAAAATAGGAAATTGACCATGCAGAACAAATTTTGGAGTATGATCCTGATGGTTGCATTTCCGCTGATGATTGTCATCATCACGATTGCGTTCATCGGGGTCGGGTATGTTCTGCAGTATCACGCCATACTGAATAATGTCACGACGGCATCGGACTTCAACCGGAACTTTAAGGATGACGTCGATCTGAAGATGTACTATTATGTAATCCAAAGCCAGTATTCGGTTGGCTTGCCTCTCAAAGAGGTGCAATCGGCTGAGACTACAGCGCGGAAGCTGACCAATACGACGACGGAAAAGGACAGTCTCCGCGCCATCAGCAGTGTACTGAACCTGTGCCGTAACCTTGAGGATAAGATTAAACAGATGGCGGGAACGAAGGATTACGATTCCCGAATGGATCAACTACAAAACAACGTTTATATCCTGACCGACCTGATTCAGGAGTACATGTACACCTACCTTTATTACGAAGCGGTGCATTTGGACGCTCTGCAGACCACCATGACCAGGAGCATGGTCATTTTGATGGGTATAGTTGTTGTTTTGTCATTGGTGCTGCTGTATTTTCTTTTGAATAAGTCGAGAAATCTAAGTCACAGGATCGTTGATCCGATCGACAGTATCTGTAAACGCTTGGAAGCGATCGGCAAGGGCAGCCTGATGGTTTGCGAACCGATTCAGGCCGACGTGGAGGAAGTGCAGCTTCTTTCGGATGGCATAGAGAGCATGGTTGGGCATCTGAAACGGCAGATCGATAAGAACACTGAGCAGGAAAAGCAGCGCCGACGCACAGAATTAGCATTGTTGCAGGCGCAGATCAATCCGCATTTTCTTTATAACACACTTGATACTATTGTCTGGCTTATCGAGTCCGGGGAAATTAGTGAAGCGGTCACGATGGTCAACAGTCTGTCGAATTATTTCCGCTTTTCTTTGAGCCGTGGAAAGAACATCATTACGCTCGCGGAGGAAGAAAAGCACATTCAAAGCTATCTGGAAATCCAGCAGATGCGTTACCGGGATCTGATGGAATACGAAATTGACATACCTGAACAGCTGGAATGTTACATCCTGCCCAAGCTTACTTTGCAGCCACTGGTAGAAAACGCGCTGTATCATGGTATAAAAAAAAGACGCCGCAAAGGCTTTATCAGCGTCACCGGCAGAACGGAGAACGAACACATTGTTCTGGAAGTGGCGGATGACGGGCCAGGCATGACGGATGAACGTCTTGATGAGGTGAGGGCGTCACTGGCAGAAGGCAGGCGTGAAGGGTTTGGGCTGAGGACTGTGCACCAGAGGATTCAAATACTGTTCGGCGGGGAGTTCGGTTTAACTGTGGAAAGCACAGCCGATATCGGTACACGGGTCATAGTAACCATTCCCATGCAGACGGTCGAAGAGTCCGGTGGTTAACATACGGCAATTTGTTGTGGTAGGAGATGGAGACATGATAAAAAGAATGCTTGCTATAGCTGCCTGTCTTGCGGTTCTGCTTTGCGGCTGTACAAAAGAAGTTC
The DNA here is from genome assembly GCA_030705825.1 of Bacillota bacterium. Classification (GTDB taxonomy): domain Bacteria; phylum Bacillota; class Clostridia; order Acetivibrionales; family JANLFN01; genus JAUZPR01. The sequence goes on from JAUZPR010000037.1 coordinate 14,140, forward strand.
AGCCCTCGGCGGGCGCAACCAAAGATAAACCGATAGTGGTGGGGTTTTCACAGATCGGTGCTGAATCAGAGTGGCGGGTGGCCAACACAGAGAGTGTTAAGTCCTCGTTGTCCGAAGATAACGGATACGATTTGATATTTGACGATGCCCGGCAGGAGCAGGAAAACCAGATCCGGGCAATCCGTACCTTCATCCAGCAGGGCGTAGATTATATCGTGTTTTCGCCAAAGGTTGAAACAGGCTGGGAGACAGTTCTGCAGGAAGCGAAGGTAGCCGGTATACCTGTAATCATGATCGACCGCGATATCGAAGCTAAAGACAAAGGTCTTATTACTGCTTGTATCGGCTCGGACTTCCGAAAAGAAGGCGAAAAAGCTGTTCAATGGCTGGAGAAACTGATGGTACAACAAGGAAGAGGGGCCAACCCCATCCGAATCGTCGATATTCAAGGAACAATGGGCTCGGCTGCACAGGTTGGCCGGACCGCTGCGATGGAGCAGGCAATCGCACGGCATTCCAACTGGAAGATGGTGGTTCAGGAATGCGGTGATTTTACCAGGGCCAAGACATACGAAGTCATGAAGAATACCTTAAAGAGGACAAAAGATATCGATGTCGTATACTGCGAGAATGACGGCGAGGCACTTGGCGCTATCGACGCAATGGAAGAGGCAGGATTAAAATGTAACGCGCACGACGGTGTGATTGTCATCTCGTTCGACGCGACAAAGCTTGCACTTAAATACTGCCTGGAGGGAAAAATTGCACTGGATGTGGAGTGTAATCCGCTGCAGGGTCCTTATGTAGACGGGATAATCAAGCGGCTGCAACGCGGGGAGCCAATCGAGAAGGTAAAATATATTGATGAGACCCAATTCGACTACTTTACTATCACAAAGGGAATGATTGAGAACAGGAAATACTGACAGTATGAAGAAGGTTTTAAGCGACTCCGCCTCTTTTGGCGGGGTCGTTTTTTTACTGTATACAGTAGAAAAAATATGGTTGTTACTGATTTTGTTAGCTATCAGTATTTCAATTATTAGTTATTTTATTCAGGTGGTTGGAATTCTTACGAGGTTCTTCTGCGTCTATTGTTTTGTTTTTTCGGTATGATATAAAATCGAAGAAGGTAAGTATTAACATATTGTATTTTGAGAGGGAGGAAAAGTATGAAAAAACTTATTACAGTTCTTCTTGTTGCGGCCCTGGTACTTGGGCTGACAGCATGTGGTTCAAAAGATTCGACAGCGTCAGCAAAATCCGCCGCGTCCGGTAAACTGATCAAGGTTGGCTTTGCACAATGTAAAGCTGATGAGTCCGATTGGCGTAAGGCAAACACCAAGTCTGTGCAGGAAGCACTTAGCGAAGCTAACGGCTTCAAGCTGATTATGGCTGACTCCAATAACGACGCAGCAAAACAGGCATCAGACGTTCAGTCATTCATCGATCAGGGTGTTGACTACATAATTATTGCCGCAGTTAATAAGGATGGTTGGGATACCGTTCTTAAAAACGCTCAGGCAGCCAAAATACCAGTTGTTCTAATGGACCGTACTATCAGCGCAGACCCAAGTCTTTATAACTGTTGGATCGGCGGCGGTTTCTATAAAGAAGGTGTAAAGGCTACCGATTGGATTGCAAAGAGATTCACTGCAGATCAGAAAGTTAACATTGTTAATCTTCAGGGACAGTTGGGTGCATCTGCTCAGGTAGGACGCAGCAAGGCTCTTGATGATGGCATTGCTAAAAACAGCAACTGGAAGCTTCTTGCACGTCAAACAGGTAATTGGGACACAAAGACATCAAAAGAAGTTATGGCTTCATGGATTCAGCAGTATGGCGACCAGATTAATTGTGTTTATGCTGAGAACGACAATATGGCAGACGGTGCCATTCAGGCTCTCACAGAGGCAGGTAAGAAGGTTGGCGGAAAAGATGGCATAGCAATCATTTCTTTCGACGCAAACAAGGCATATCTCCAACAGTGCATGGAAGGCAAGATTAATGTAGATGTAGAATGTAATCCTCTCCTCGGACAAGGAGTAGCTTCTATTATTAAAAAGCTGCAATCAGGCGGAAAAGTTGACAAGGAAAATTCTGTTGAAGAGTCAGCATTCTATTATGACACAATTACTCAGAAAGTCATTGATGCTCGTCCGTATTAATCGGGAGAAAACTTCAAATGGGTTATTAATGTGAATTAAAATTCAAAATTCGGTTCGGGGAGTTTCAAGATTCTCCCCGGACCGAAACTTTTAATTAAACGTGCAGCAAGCCTCTTAAGGACTTGATGCGTAATATGTCATAATATAAGGTGGGCATTACTATATGGATGTAATGAAGCATGAACAAAATAGCTCCGCTCTGATCATGACCGGTATTGGAAAGTCTTTCCCTGGTGTTCGTGCACTATATAATGTAGATTTTAAGTTACGTCAAGGTGAAATACACGCTCTGATGGGAGAGAATGGCGCGGGTAAGTCGACACTTGTCAAGGTGCTGACAGGAGTTTATCTCATGGATGAGGGAAGCGTCAGAATAGATGAAAATCCTGTCATAATACGTTCGCCGCAGGATGCACAAAAACACGGGATAAGTACCGTATACCAAGAGGTGAATCTATGCTGGAATCTCACAGTCGCGGAAAATCTTTTCCTGGGGCGTGAGCCGCGTAAAATGGGTTTAATCGACTGGGGGCAGATGAACCGTAAAGCTGGGGAATTGTTGCAAGAGCTCAATATCTCAGCCGATCCAACGGCTCAGTTGGACAGCTACTCGATTGCAATCCAGCAGATGATAGCGATTGCACGCGCAATTTATACGGAATGCAAGTTTTTAATTCTTGATGAACCGACCTCTTCTCTTGATGCAGACGAGGTGAAAAAGCTTTTTACACTCATGAGAAAGCTAAAGGATAAAGGCGTAGGGATTATTTTCATCACCCATTTTCTTGAACAGGTCTATGAGGTCTGTGATCGCATAACGGTGCTCAGGAATGGAGAGTTGGTTGGGGAATATGAGTTGGAAAAATTGCCGCGTCTTGAGCTTGTGACAAAGATGATAGGTAAGGAGATTGAAAATCTTTCGAACCTCAACACCAACAAAGACGAATCCAGGTTTGAAGGGGAAGTGCCGATTATAGAAGCTCGCGAAGTGTCAAGCGGCCCTTCCAGGGTTGCACCCTTCGACTTGAAAATGTATGAAGGCGAAGTTGTCGGCTTCAGCGGCTTGCTGGGTTCCGGCCGAAGTGAGTTGGTGCGGTCGATATACGGTGCTGATAAAGCTGTCCAGGGCCAGCTGTTTATAAAAGGAAAAAAAGTAAGGATAAAGAAACCTTTGGATGCAATGAGGAAAGGGATGGCCTACTTGCCGGAAGACAGAAAAGTCGACGGCATCTTTGCAGATCTTTCAGTGAGGGAAAATATCATTATTGCCCTTCAGGCAAAAAAAGGAATATTAAAGCGTTTGACCCGAAAGGAAATGGAGACATACGCCGACGAGTATATCAAACTGCTCAATATCAAAACCGCAAATAGAGAAACGCCAATCAAGAGTCTTTCGGGTGGTAATCAGCAAAAGGTAATTTTAGCGCGTTGGCTGCTTACCAATCCGCAGTTTATGATATTGGACGAACCAACACGCGGAATTGACGTCGGAACAAAAACAGAAATTCAAAAACTAATATTAAAGCTTGCAGGCGAAGGCAAGAGCGTAGCTTTCATTTCTTCAGAGATGGATGAAATGATTAGAACATGTTCAAGAATGGTGGTCATGCGAGACCGGTACAAAATAAAAGAACTGACCCAAGCCGAGCTTAATCAGAGCGCTATCATGAAGACAATAGCAGGGGGGGAGGTCGGCAATGAGTAATTTAAGCAGTGGAAATAAATCTGCCAAACCTGCTTTGAAGCCACTAGTCAAGAGTGTGCTGAGCAGTCGGTTAACTTTCCCATTAGCAGTTTTACTTATCGTGGTGGTTCAGAATATTATAACAACACCGACATTTTTTCATATTTCAATCACTAACGGTTTGATTTCAGGTTATATACCAAATATTCTGGATGAGGCAAGCAGACTTGTTATTGTAACGTTGGGCATGACGTTAGTTATTGCGGCAACCGGTGGTGTGGATATCAGCGTTGGTCCCATTATGGCAATTGCAGCCAGCTTTTGCGGTTTGTTGCTGAACGGTACGGAATACAGAACGGACATCTTTCATAGCCCATTAATTCTGGCGCTTCTTGTCGGGGTGATTGGTGGAGCATTGTGTGGCGCTTTCAACGGTTTCCTGGTGTCTGGATTAAAAATCCAACCGATGATTGCCACTCTAATTTTGTATATGGCTGGACGTTCGATAGCAAAGCAAATAACACATGGACAAACCATTTATCTTATGAATCCGGTGTATAAATGGTTAGGGGTTCAAATACCCGGTGTACCAATCAGGACTACAATCATTATATCAACTGTGATGGTTATACTCGTGGTGTTGCTTGTTAAACTGACAAGTTTGGGCCTTTATGTCCAGAGTGTAGGTATAAATGGTTCTTCAGCCCGTCTTGTGGGGCTTAATTCCCGTGCCATTATATTCATGGCATTTGTAATCTGCGGAATATTGGCAGCAGTAGCTGGGCTTGTAGAGTCCAGTAATGTAGGAAGCGTGAATTCCGGAGAATTGGGCTCGGGCATAGAAATGGATGCCATATTGGCGGTAGCTTTGGGCGGTAACATGTTGGGTGGCGGCAAATTCAGCATAGCGGGTTCTGTTATCGGGGCGTATATTATTCAGGCTATAAAGACGACATTATACGCCATGAATGTGCGTGCGGATCAGTTGAATGTTTTTAAAGCGCTTATCATTATTGTTATCATTGTTGCCAGTAGTAATGTGTTCAAGGAAAAACTCAAAAAAGTAACACATAAGGTATTCAGCAAGAATATGTCTGTTGGAGGTTAACACAATGAAAGACAATAAGAAAAGCAATATTTTAAGTCCGGGGCTATTGGCAAAACGTAAGAGCCTGAGCAACACAGGAGTGCTGTTGCTGATTACGGTTTCTCTTTTTGTACTTCTATATATTATTTCTTCATTCCTATTTGCGGATAGCAACTTCACAAAATTTACTGTTTTTTTTAACTTGTTTAACAACAAAGCCTATCTGTTGATGTTGGCCTTGGGGTTAACCGTTGTTATAATAACTGGCAGCATAGACATCTCTGTAGGTGCTGTAACGGGCTTGATCAGTATGGTTATCGCCTCTACGTTATTGGCACACGGGGTTAGTGTAATATGGACAATCCCGGTCTCGTTGGGCATAGGTCTGGCGTTTGGTGCTGTTCAGGGTTTCTTGATAGCTTATATGGAGATTCAACCGTTTATAGTAACACTGGCAGGCATGTTTTTTGCACGCGGTATGATAAGTGTGATCAACAGCAATTCCGTACCAATAACAAACAAAACATTTTTGAGTTGGTCCAGCGCAAAGATATATATTCCATTTTTGTATAATGTGCGTAATAACGGTACGCATGACGTAGCATATCTCACTCCGGCAGCAATAATCGCGATAACTGTTTTAATAGTCCTTATAATAGTGCTTAAAAAAACAAAGTTTGGACGTTCCTTATATGCTATCGGAGGCAATGGCCAAAGCGCACTGCTGATGGGAATCAACGTCAAGAAAGTAAAGTTTCAGGCACATATGTTATGCGGTCTATTGGCCGGTATCGGAGGTATTCTTTACACCCTTTTTGCTCCTTCCGGTAATCCCGGGAACGGATATGGCTATGAAATTGATGCTATTTCGTCAAGCGTAATAGGAGGAGCAATGCTGATCGGAGGTGTGGGGCTTCCCATAGGAACTCTGTTCGGGGTGTTAATCAATGCACTTATAGAGCGAGTAGTGCCACTGCTTGGTATTGTTGAAGCGTCCTGGCCCAGAATTATCACCTCGGCATTTCTGTTTGCCTTCATAGTTATTCAGAGCGTATTCGTCAGCACCAGCAGAAAAGGTGGCCTTAGGTTGCAGCCACTAAAATTGATGAAGTTTAAGAGATATAGAAGAGACTTGAAATTATAATGGAAAGAGCGTCCAAAGTCTTGGAATTGATGAAAGAAACCGAGCAAGGTTTAGTGTTTAGGGTAGTATTAAAAGATTTGAAAATTTGAAAAATGGGTTATGCGGAATATCATAACCCATTTTTATTTATTTTATATAATAGCCGGAAACTCACCAGACTATATTGACAAATATTCGTAATTTATTTATAATCTGAAATGTAACCTATACTACTCAAAAAGTAAACGATAGGTTACAAATCGGTATGGGGGTGTTAGCTTTGGATATGGAAAAAACAATCACAAGGCGGACAATAGGGTACTTATTAGCAAGAGATATTTTTCTCTCAATCCTAATCGGAGGGCATATTTTGTTTTATTACCATTTTATGTGGCAAATTAAAATTGTTATCCTGTCAATGGTTTTAGTGGGAGCAGTTCTTTGGATATTATTTTTTACCAATCTTTTAAGAATTGTATCGGTAGCAAAGAAGGATAAATACCTGGTGATAGCTTTTCACGATGAATTTTTTTTAAACATAAAAATAAAAGCCGGGTACAATGGTTATACAACTATGATTATCAGCTGTTTGATTTTTATGATTGGAAGTATTCTTCTTAATGTGCTATCTATCCGAGTCGATTTTCCGGCGTACATTTCCTGTGAGATTATTCTGCTTTTGGGAGTTATCACAGATGATATATCAAAAATATTATTAATAAAAGGCTGATATCATGGAAAATGAAATTTTGAAAAACAATATAAAAATTTATAGAGCCAAGTTTGACTGGACTCAGGAGGATTTAGCCAAAAAGGTTGGTGTTACCCGCAAAACCATTAATACAATAGAAAATGGTGTTTTCACACCATCGGCTTACCTGGCGATAAAGATTGCCAATGCTTTTGATGAAAAGGTTGAAAATATATTCTATATTGCATATCTGTAATACGAAGGGAGAAGAGTATGAGTAAAGCAGTATTTGTAATAGACATGCAAAATATATGTGTAGGAAATAATCACCATAAGTTTTTTAAGTATGATAACGAAAAATTAATTACTTCTGTCAATGCCGTTATTAGTAAAAATGAGGGGAATGCAATAATTTATATTAAAAGTATTATGAAGGATAATTTTATAAATAAGTTAGCACCTTTCAAGGCTTATGATGGTACAGAAAACGTAGAATTGGTAGAATCCATGAAAGTAGTGTCCGATTATGTTTTTAAAAAGTACTCGGGCAATGCGTTTACAAACCCTGAATTAAAAAATAAGCTTGATGAATTAAACATAAATGAAGTAGAAATAGTAGGTGTTGACGGTGGAGGTTGTATAGCCTTGACTGCGCTAGGTGCAATAAAGGCAGGATATAGAGTCATTCTCAACACAAATGCAATAGGTACTATGTTTTATAAAAAAGCCGATAAATATAACAAAAAGTTAATGAAGCTTGGTGCAGAATTTCTATAAGACACTTTATTACAGTGTAAGTCAGGGGACAGTTCTTCGACTCAAGAAGTTATGGAGGATAACTATGCCAAAAGCACGAAAGATGCTAAGTGACTGGAACGCACCATATATTCAGTCGCTAATGAAATTAATTGAAACTCAGAGCAAGGCAACACTTGCAGCCTGGGTAATTGATTATTCAAAACGCATTATATTGCCATTGTGGAGTAAGCATTACCCGGACGATCATCGCCCTCAAAATGCATTGGATGCTGCCCGTAAGTGGTTATCGGGAGAAATAAAGCTGCCTATAGCAAAAACGGCAATCCTTGAGTGTCATGCAGCCGCCCGCGAAGCAGATGGGAACTCCGTTGCTCAAGCCGCTGCCAGGGCAATCGGTCAATCTGCGTCGACTATTCACTCTGCAAGACACTGTATCGGACTTGCACTATATGGAGCAATTGCAGTTGCTTATGACCAACTGGGAACAACTGAACTTTGGACAAAAATTGAACAATGCGCCGCCCTGGAGTGCGGACGCATGGAAGCAGCCCTTCGTGACGTTGCTGTGGGGAACGAGCCAAACCCGGCTAAAATTGACTGGAAATGCTGACCTTGAAAATGAGTCCAAACCGTCCCCTGACTCTCCAAGGGCTGAAATGGCACAGGTACTGTATAATCTTCTAAAAAATCAGTAAAACAATAAGATGAGTAAACATAAAAATGCCGTCAAGGAAAAATTGATTCCTGACGGCGTTTTTTATGGTTCTGGTCTTACTCCGTATAAATAATATTGAATTAGTTTTATCAAGGTTATATTATATCCTTAATGAAAGCGGACATTTACTTATTTATATGTTTCAGATATGGTTCATAACGAATTTAATCAAATAGAGTAGAACTATTAAATTTATTAACAAGATATATAGTCCTGTATTGGATTGGAATGGGGGAATAAAATGCCGCGTACTGTCAGTTATCGATTTGAAGCATGGGATATGCTTCAGCATCTTTTTAAAGTGAAAAGTATCAGTGACCATACACTTCGGTTTGTTGCAAAGTTTTCATGCAAACTTGATTTGAACCGTCTTAAGAAGGCTGTTAATATATCAGCTAAAGCATTTCCATTTGTTAGAAGTACGCTAAATGAAAATAGATTTCGCCCTCGTTGGGAAGATAAAGGCTATACGGCGGATGATATGGTGAGGTTTTTAGAAACATCGAGTGTGGATGAAAGTGTTAACCGATTTATCTGTAAAGGAGTGGATGCTTTTACAGGTCCACAACTCATGATTGAAGTAATTCGTAACGAAAATTTTGATACGCTCTGTATTTCAATTAATCATATGTTATGCGATGCTGCCGGATTCAAGGATTATCTGTATATACTGAGTGATATTTACATAAATATTGATAACGAACCAAATTACAAGCCGGCAGCTATGGGTGATAGAAAGATCAGCCAGATATTTAAAACCTTTTCATTACAAGATAAATTAAAAATAATGTTTAGTAAAAATGATATCCTCACACATGACCTGGCAAAATTTGAATTTGAGGGAGATATCAGTAATCCTTTTATTGAAAAACTGACGGTTTCTAAAGAAAGTTTTTGCCGCCTTAAAGACTATGCGAAAGAACATAATGCCACTGTGAATGATGTTATTCTTACCGCGTATATGCGAGTTCTATTTCAAATATTTGATCATCCTATTATCGTACCTTGTGTCGTGGACCTGAGAAAATACCTTCCAAACCGCAGAGCAAAGGGTATTTGTAATTTGTGTTCCAATCTGATCTGTAATATAGGTTCAGATATTGGGATGTCATTTGAACAGACGCTTTACAAAGTCAAACAGGTAATGGACAAACAAAAAGCGGACATTTCATGTATTAAAAGTCTCGCAATAATGGAAATGGTTTTTGATATTCTTCCTTACAAATTTGCTAGATATCTAGTTAATAAGAGTTACTCCAATGCGAACATTGAATTTACAAATATCGGGATACTTGATAGGGCAAGGCTTGCTTTCGGAAAGATTGAAATCACCGAAGCTTACATGGCAGGTTCAATCAAATACGCCCCGTGCTTTGAATTGGCTGTTTCAACGTTTGACGACCGGGCAACATTTTGCGTTAATTTACATGGAACGCAATCTGACAGAAATATAATATCACATTTTTTAAATGAACTTGTACTTGAGTTGCAAAATGCTATGTGAGTAAGTATAAATGGTCAAGACATTTTGTTTTTGTGAGTATATAATGGATAATTACCTATACCATTAAACCAATGTCCAAAAATGTAAGGAGTATGAAAACATGGATTATTATTTGCGTGGAGAATTAGCAAAAGAGTCGGGGATAAATTTTGAGACCTTAAGATATTATGAAAAAATTAAACTAATTCCAATGGCTGAAAGGAATATAAGCGGGTATAGATTATACCCGAAGGAAACACTTAAAAGGCTTAAGCTTATTAAAATGGTACAAAGTTGCGGATTTTCCATCGATGAAATAAAACATATATTATACTTAATTGAGAATCCGGTAGATTGTAGTACTAATTCAGATGAAATTATCGACAGAAAAATGAATGAAATAGATAAAAAAATTAATGAGATGACATATATAAAGGATATGCTCTTAGAAATAAAAAATCATTTAAAAAAGCAAAACTGCGCCTATTTCTTATCTCTTCTATCTTAAAAACAATTTCTGGTACAGCTTCTTGTTAATTTTCTTGACATTGTATAAACTACAAGCTTTATAATTTTGCTAATAAAGCTGGAGGTAGTTAATGTGAGTGTTAAAATGTTTTATTTTTCCGGTACAGGGAATTCATTGCTGCTTGGTAGAAGGATCAGAGATCAAATAAATGGAGCCGAATTGTTACCGGCTGTATCTTTATATGGTTCCATGTCAAAAAGAATTGAAGCTGATGCTGTGGGATTTATATTTCCTGTTTATTCTTTAGACATTCCTGATTTTGTCAAGGACATAATTGAAAAGAATGATTTTAGCTGCGCAGGATATTTTTTTGCTGCCGTTACATGTGGAGGAGATCCGGGAAATGCGCTTAATTCGATTGACAGGATACTAAGAAAAAAAGGGAAAAAATTAAACTATGGTGTTGAAGTAAAGATGGGAGACAACAGTATCGTATATGTTACTCAGCAGGAGATGCTGGAACAACGCTTGAAAAAGCTGGAAGACATTTCGGCTGAGATAGCTGCAAAGGTAAATAAAAGGGAAACAAACGGGCAGGAATATGGATTCAAAGCCATTTCGGCAATTATGAAGCACGTTATAAATATTGCATTGTCTGTTTATTTTGAAATAGACAGGAAAAGTGTTATAAAAGAAAAATGTAGTCTATGTGGTTTGTGTGTTAAAGTTTGTCCTGTGGAAAACGTTAAATTAGTAGGTGGAAATGTGAAGTGGGGCAATACTTGTAAACGATGTTATGCCTGTATTAACTGGTGTCCTCAAAGTGCCATCCGTTTTGGAAGAATTGAACCCGCTAAAAAACAGCAATACCGGTGTCAGGGAATCTGTGCAGCAGATATAATTTACAAGGGTGATGAAGGGCAGACAATAAACAATCTTGATAATGATGTTAGATAGGATTATTTACAATGATTATTCATGTGTACCTCTACGTATAGCTGCTATAGCTGCAGCCACAAGAATCATACCCATTACGGCGGGGGCAAAATGCCCAAGAGATATATACAACTCACCGCCAAGGATAGGCCCAATTATTCGCGTCAATGCCTGAATTGATTGGCTGCCTCCTTGAATCCTTCCTTGCTCATCGGAACTAATAGAATTGGAAGCTATCCCATTTACTGATGGTCCAAAAATGGCGTCTCCAAAACCGAATATAACAGTACCAACTATAAAGAATGGAAAGTATGAAAATATTCCGGATGCCGCTATGAAACCATAAGCCATAGTTTCAGAGACCATTCCAATAATTGCTATTTGCGACACTTTTAGTTTCTTCAGAAGCTTGGGCATTATAAGACTTTGAGTTATAATATCCAGTGCACCAAGAATAGAGAACATAACTCCTATAATCACAGGCGCCCATTTAAAGGTATCTTTAGCGAACTGTGAAAAAAAGGTTTGCAGAGAACCGGACGGCACCCCTAGCAAAAATATCGCAATGAAAATCCATTTTAGATTTTTGATGGAAAATATACTAGCTAACTGAGTAAATGGATTCAACCTCACAAAGGAAACCTTACTCAGTCTGTGTTCTTTACTAAGGCTTTCAGGCATGTAAATGGCTCCATATACTACATTTAACAAAGTTATTACCGCTCCAAAATACATAGGAATAGAATAACCCCAATTAGCAAGTAATCCGCCTATGCTTGGTCCGATGATGGAGCCAATACCGGCAGCTGCACCGGCCCATCCGAAGTATTTTGTTCGCTGACCCGCCGGAGTGATATCTGCAAAATATGCTAAGATGGTGCTTATGTTTCCGCCTGTCAGCCCGTCTATTGTGCGTCCTAGAAACAGTACCCACAGAGCACCGCCTATACCAAAAATCAGGTATCCGGCAGCGGAGCCCAAAAGGCATATTATGAGTATCGGACGGCGACCGCACCGATCACTCAAGGCTCCAAGCCCGGGAGCTGCCAAAAACACGCAGACCGCATAACTAAAAGTCAGCAGTGCAACAACCATAGCTTGATTTCCCGGACTCTTTACATAGAGCTGTACCAAGAATGGAATAACAGGTGCCGTGAGGCCAAAACCTATACCATATAGAAGTACGGAAATTAGACCGAATATTAATGCATTCTTATTAGCGGTTTGTTCTGTAGATTGTGTATTGATTGATTTAAATTTACTCATTAAGATTTTCTCCTCTCGAAAAACAATGATTATGTTTCCTTGGCAACATAATCATTCTAACACCTTAATTGTTTCCTCGTCAACAATAAAATTTCTTGTCAATAATAAAAGGGGAGGATATCATACGCCGATGTTCCAACGTTTTGATACTCTCCCCTTTATGCTACATGTAAAATACAATCCCATTACTCAAAATCATTTCGATTTGCTACATCCATACCTTGCTTCTTTATTTCTGAATCCAAATGCCTGCTATACTTTTCCACAAAGTCAAGCATAGTATTAAATTGTTCCTCGGTTACCTGCTCAAATATGGCTTTATCCCGCTCTCGAAACTCTTTGTGCAGTTCTTCATGGATTTTGTAAACTTCTTTCCCTTGCTCAGTAAGCCTAAAATAGATTTCTTTCTTGTTATCCGGCTTCTGATAGCTTTCGATAATGCCCTTTCTCATGAGCTTCTTGGTTATTTTACTTATGGCACCCCTGGTTACATAAAAGGACTCAGCCAGTTTAGTAACATTGGAATCCCTATTTCTTTCAATATATTCGATACAATGTACTTCAGAAGACTTATAACCCTTAAGACTTTCTTCCATCTTCCTGTTAATAAAAACCGTCTTGTTGTATAAGTCTCTGAAACCCATTATGAGCTGTTCCTCTTTGTTCATGGCTAGTCCTCCCACACTTCAGTGTATCAACCATATTATATTAAATTTTTGTTTCTGTTTCAACAATGTTAGGGTGATTATTCTACAAATTTAATTAGATGATTTATTAGACAGTATATTGACTAATCACAAATTTAGTACTATTATTATTTTAGACAGTATAATGTCTAAAACGGAGGAACGACTTATGGATATACATAGAGAACTGTTTTTAATGCAGCAGACATACGCCACATTATTTTCCCTTGCAAACAAGATTCAGGTAAAGGGCGATAAATACCTTGAGGGTCTGACATCAAGACAATATATGACGATGATTGCAATTGCTCATTTACCTGAAAATGAAACCACACTTAACAATATTGCAAGAAAGTTGGGAACTACGAAACAGAGCGTTAAACAGCTTATAACAATTATTGAA
>JAUZPR010000038.1 GCA_030705825.1 Bacillota bacterium
GATGGTATTGATCTGTTTATTATATGTGTTATCATTCTGGGGTTAAAAGTCATATACATTCCGAGGCTCCTGCACAAAACCTTTGCCAGAGTGGAATATACCGTCGAAAAAGACTTTTTCTTAAATATTCCGATTCTTGTGCTTATAAGCTGCGGATTGGTAGTGTTCTCGTATTTCACACTTTCATCCATTGAATCAATAAGCAACACAAGAACTGTGGATTCGGTTTCGGTAGTACTTATAGGCCTGTTTTTCATGATCAGCAGAAGAAAAGCCATAGGTCAGATCGTCGGGTTCCTGGTTGTTGAAAACGGTCTTTTTATAACAGCCATATTCGCTACACACGGAATGCCTATAGTTATAGATCTTGGCATATTCATAGACCTTATTACGGCTGTTCTTATAATGGGAATTATGGTTTTCAGGATAAATGACAAGTTCGATACTACCGATATTAATAAACTAAACAGGTTGAGGGGATAAAAAATGGGGCTTATACTGCTTCTTTTGCCGTTGTTTGGCATACTGCTTTTTGCTGCGGCTTCCAAAAAGATAATTCTGGATATAATTAGTGCTTTGATATTACTTTCAATGCTTGCCATAGGTGTGGTGCTGACAGGAGATGTGATAAATTCGGGAAGCATAATGTACGCTTTTCTGGGTGGCTTCTTCTATATGGACTCGGTAAGCGCAATTTTTCTTGATATTGTTCTTCTTATTTGCTTTTTATGCGGAATATATTCAATAGGATACCTGAATGAAGAGCTCAAACATAAACGTATTGAAACATCAAAGGTAAAAACCTATTACATTTTGCTAAATTCCTTCGTTTTTACCATGATACTTGTTTTGACAGCCAGGAACATGGGAATCATGTGGATTGCAATCGAAGCTACCACACTGGCTTCGGCGTTTCTGGTGGGTTTCTATAACAGTAAAAGGGCTATAGAGGCTGCATGGAAGTACGTTATCATTTGCTCGGTTGGTATTGCAGTTGCGCTTCTCGGAATCATATTCCTGCACCTATCTTATGCTGGTGTAAGCGGATTAAAGGGTATACAGCTTGATTGGACTTCCCTGTACCAGAATGCAAAAGCACTTGATTCATCGATTCTTAAGCTTGCTTTCATATTTATACTTATAGGTTTTGGAACAAAAGCAGGTCTTGCTCCAATGCATACATGGCTGCCTGATGCGCACAGCCAGGCACCTTCTCCTATTAGCGCAATGCTATCGGGAGTTCTGTTAAACAGTGCAATGTATGCCATAATCAGAACTGTTTCAATTTTGAATAAAAATCTTGGAAATTCCGAATACAGCGGTAGACTGCTTATAATAATAGGTCTTCTTTCCATGGCGGCAGCTGCAATCTTTATTATCACACAAAAGGATTATAAAAGGCTTCTGGCATATTCCAGCATAGAACATATGGGAATAATATCATTATCTATAGGAATGTTCACGCCTGCTTCGATATTTGCAGCGCTGCTGCATACAATCAATCATTCGCTGACAAAATCCATGCTGTTCCTTTCATCGGGCAGTGTGCTTTTAAAATATGATACAAGGCAGATTTCAAGAATACGAGGAGTATTGAAAACGCTTCCCGTTTCAGGAACTGCCATGCTGCTTGGACTCTTTGCAATTGCCGGAACACCTCCTTTCAGTGTGTTTACCAGTGAGTTTTATGTAATAGCGGCAGCTTTTGGAGCAAAAAAATACCTGGTGGGTATCCTTGTGATGCTGTTTCTGGCACTGGTATTTGCAGGAATTGCATTTACCATGCTTAGAATGTTTTATCCAGGCGAAAAGAGCAGCAGGGTAAGCAAGGGAGAACCCAATATCATAATCCCGTCGGTTATAATGACCCTGCTTGTTATTATTGCAGTTACGGGACTTTTCATACCAGGAGATGTCAAACAGCTTATCAATACTGCACAGAGAATTATTACCGGGGGTTAGGCTTTATGAATGTCAATGATTTGAAGATAAAAATGATAGAACTCTTTTCGGATAGTTTTATGTATAGCACCGAATTGAACGGGAATGAATTATATATAGAGGCTGATTCCGGGAATATCCGTGATTTGTGCCTGCAGGTAAACAGTAACCTGGGATTTCCACTGGTTTCCATGTTCGCAAACGACGAAAGGCAGCTTAATGGGAATTTTGCCGTTTACTATGTTTTTGCAGACAGGGAAAACAGTCTTGCTCTGATATTGAAGATCCTTATAAATCCGGAAAATCCTATTTTCCCTTCCGTCTCGGACAAATTATATGCTGCGGCTGCATATGAACGCGAAATTCATGATATGTTCGGCATTACCCCGCTCAATCATCCTGGATTGGACAGAATCGTTTTTCACGGCAATTGGCCCGAAGGGCTTTATCCATTGAGAAAGGATTATGACAGGTCATACAAGCCTCCTTTTGACAAGCTTGAGACAAGGTTTTCAAAGGTTGAAGGGGAAGGTATTTATGAAATACCGGTAGGTCCTGTTCATGCCGGAATAATAGAACCCGGCCATTTCAGGTTCAGTGTGGCGGGAGAACCCATAATCAACCTTGAAGCCCAGCTGTCTTATGTTCATAAGGGAATAGAAAAGTTAAGTGAAGACGAAAGTATAGAAAAATGTTTTTACATTTCAGAGCGTATATCAGGAGATGAAACCTTTTCAAATTCACTGGCATTCTGTCAGGCAGTAGAAAGAGCAGCAGGTGTAAAAATACCAGAAAGGGCCGAATTCTCGAGGGTCGTATTTGCAGAGATAGAGAGGCTTACAAGCCATCTTGGCGATCTTGGCGGGATCTGCACTGATGTTGCCTATGGATTTGCAGCATACCAATTTCAGATGCTCAGGGCCTGGACTTATAATCTGGCAGACCAGCTGTGCGGAATGAGATTTTTGAGAAGTGTAAACAAACCCGGAGGATTAAGGAAAGACTTTATTGAAGGCAAGCAAAAAGTTATAGCCGAGTATACTGAAAAAATAAAAAAAGAGCTTATAGACACGGTAGATATAATAAAATCAAAGAGCATGTTCGTAGACAGGGTGGAGAATACCGGAATCCTCAAAAATGAAATAGCAGTTGATTTGAATGCCGTAGGACCTGCCGGAAGGGCATCGGGAATAAGACACGATGTGAGGAAGGATTTCCCCTATGCGGCATATGGAAAGCTTGAGTTCAACGTACCCGAACATGGCAATGGAGATGTCAACTGCCGTATGAATGTGAAAATAGAAGAGTGTTTTGAGGCAATAAGCCTTATTCAGCAGGCGACGGAAATCATGCCCGAGGGTAAAATCTGTGAAAGTATAGGTGATATAGTCCCTTACAGATTTGCTCTGGGAATGACCGAATCACCCAGAGGTGAAAATGTACATTGGATTATGACAGGTAAAAACAATACGGTATTCAGGTACAAAATCAGGACGCCGTCGTTCTGCAACTGGCCGGCTCTGTGCCATGCCGTAAAAGGCAATATAGTACCGGATTTTCCCTTGATCAACAAAAGCTTTAACCTGTCTTATGCCGGCAATGATTTATAATGGGGGTAATAATTCATGTTCCGAACCATTGGAAAGATAATAAAATATCCAAGACTGACCTTGAAATATCCAGCCAAACCTATGGATTCGAGATTTTTTATAGGCAAACCTGAAATTGATCAAAGCAAATGCAATAACTGCGGAGAGTGTATTTCAAGGTGTCCCTCTTCTGCATTTAAAACAGATACCGGAAGCGGTATTTCTATTGACCTTAACCGTTGCCTGTTCTGTTCGCTTTGTGAGGATGTCTGCAAAGCCGGTGCAATATGTATGACCGACAAGTTCGAGCTGGCAAGCAGGAATATAAAAAGTCAGACTAATCCTCCCTTTATTGTTGAAGACAGAAATCTGCCGCAAACAGATTTTGAACAAATAGGTTTGAAAATTAAGAATAAAATAAATAGAATTTTCGGAAGAAGCCTTCAAATCAGGGAGGTGGACGCAGGGTCCTGTAACGGTTGCGACTATGAGATAACTGCTGTCAACAATCCCATTAATGATATAGAAAGGTTCGGGATCCATTTTGTTGCATCTCCAAGGCATGCAGACATGCTTCTGGTTACGGGTACGGCATCAAGAAACATGGAACTGGCGCTAATTAAAACCTATAATGCGACGCCCGACCCAAAGCTGGTTGTGGCTGTCGGGGCTTGCGCCTGCAGCGGAGGCATATTCAGGGACAGTTATGCGACAAGAAACGGAATTAACACTATTGTACCTGTAGATGTTTACATACCGGGGTGTCCTCCCAGACCACAGGCCATTTTATATGGTATTTTGAAAGCAATCGAAAGGTTGTAGTGTAAAAAGTTAATGTTTAAATAATTTCTTCTATAAGTTGATTAAACAGAAGAAGACTTTTGAAATGGCAGGGAATGGGGGCCATTATTCTTTTACCCGTTTTTTGAAATGCAAATTTTTTAAGAATTCAGTATAGAAGTGCGTATGTATTAAGAAAAAGTCCAAAATTAAAATATGGATGAAAAATCCCATTCACAAGTATCTTGTAAGACTATGTTTGTATATCCTCATATAGGTATCCTTGGTCATCGCAGAAACTCCTTATGGCGTCTTTTAATTTTTGGAGTCTAGGAACCTGTTCTTGAGCCAAACCGTATTCTTTATAATTCCTAACATATTCTGTTATACTTGCTTCGTTGCATATCAAGAGTTCATTTATAGACAAATTATAATTCTGTATCATTTCTTCATATACAACATCACTGACTTCAGAATAATCCTCATCAAATCCACCTTTAGCATATTGAACAATCATATCCCCAAACCACTGCCGGATTTGTTTATCCATACACCTATGAATATTTTTAAAAGATGAGTATATCGCATTCATATCTGACTTAAACTGCTCTTCTGTCAACAATTCAAATCGACCAGATGCATGAGCCAAATCATTTCTTTTATCAACCATTGACTGGATATTTTTAATTTGGGCATCATCAAGACATACGATAGAAAAAAATTTTGCCATATCCTTTTCCGGAACATTACTGTATTGAAATATTGACCTGATATTTAAGAAATCTATCTTTTTTTCTTTACCAGAATAAGCTCGTGCAAATAAAATTGAGTCTGTATACCTTTCCGGGCTAAACCTGCTTATCTTCCATACAGAGCAGTAAATATATGTCATATATAGCAAGTGGGCGCCAAAGTACGCAAACTGGTACTGGGTGTATTTAAAATTTACACAAATTAGATTAACAATATTATCTATATACTTATTTATATCCTCTTCATCTATAGGGTCGATTGGCATATACCTTTGGATTTCCTCTAAATAGGGAACTTCACTACTATTTATTGTTTCCTCCATTTTTAACCCCCGTGTATTTATACTTTTGTGACTTATTTTATGTTAACTGGTTTTTCCAATTATTCACCCCATACTTCTGCTATTTTATCCTTTATTTTTTGTTCAAATATTTCAATCAATCGTTTGTTTTGCTCTACAATTGATATTTCTTCATCGATTTGTACGACAATTTTGTGTTGGTCATCAAGTGAAGGAAGCGGTATCAAAACATCTTTAAGTTCTTCTCGGTTAAACAAGCCGTTTACGTTTTGGCGCATAAACTGCATATACTTACCCTCAACTCTATATTGATTGAGCAATATCCACATAAACTTGCTATTTATCTTTGTATTGTCTGGTCTGATGCCAAGTAAGAATGAAGCAAAAATATATTCACTATCTAAATCAAATAAAGCCGTTTTGCCAACTAAATGTTTACTTCCATTCCTCCAGTTGAATAATAAGTCTCCTTTTTTAAGAATATTAACATTTTTATCAGTAGATACTGTCCTAATATTCTCCATTTTCAAATGTCCATCTTCTGAAACATCGGCGATTGTAATTAACGGAAGACCATTTGGGTCTTCACACTCTCCAACCGATAGAGTAACTCCACTAACAAATTCAACAACATCCTCTACTCTAACTATTTCCCAACTTTGATGTGTTTTTATTGTCGGTCTATAATTCTCTACAACCTGCTTTGCACCATCAATAATCTTTTGGTATCCCTCAATTTCCTTAACAATCTCCTCTTGTACAGTTAGTGGTGGAACTGGAATTTTTATTTTTTCTAAATCTGATTTTGTTATGTGGACTAACCCAACTCCGCCATGCAAGTTTTCCTCAACTTCTGAAACAGCCTGATTTAGTGCAAGATACAGGTATTCCTTATTTACAATATCTGAGTATTCAACTTTAAAAATATGCTGATTTAATACAGCTTCTACACCTTTCCATATATGTGCTCCAAATGACGTCCCTTTTGAACCAGACCAAGAAAACAGTAAATCACCGTTAATGACCAAGTATCTATCCTCAATTTCACCATAATAGTAATTGAACCCTGCTTTATTGTCATTGAGATTCTGTATTCTGATAATCCGACGTCCACCTTGGTCAGCGTCAGACCAATCAGTTGGTTTGAAAGCCTTTCCATTTATAAATGTGCAAATATCTTTTAATTCTAACATTTGATATTTATAATCAATTACATCTGTTTTTTTATATCTTTCGCCAACCAATACATAATCCTTTTCGGCAACGTCTTTCTTGCTAGCTACCGTCACAAGTTCATTATCTGATACATCTAACCCATTCTGATAGTCCTTGATAATCCTGATGACATCAGGAATGTCATTACCTTTGACCTCACGCCTTTGTGCCCCCAAATCATATCCATCATTATTGATTTTAACAAAAAGAATTGTATTCCTTTGTTTTGCAAGTGTCTTATCAAATAATAGAATACTTGTTTTCACACCGCTGTAAGGATTGAATACCCCTGCAGGTAATGAGATAACCGCATAGAGCAAGTTATCATCTATTAGATATTGTCTGAGTGCCTTATAAGCGTTAGCTGATTGAAACACAATACCTTCTGGGACTATTATACCTGCTTTCCCTGTTGGATTTAGATGCTCTGCAATATAGTCAACAAATAGTACTTCTGAACGTTTCGCCTGAATTCTGTATCTATTATGGGGAATAATCCCACCCTTAGGTGTCATGAAAGGCGGATTGGCCAAAATTATATCATAGGTCTCATCCCATCTATCCAATTTTGAAAGGGTATCATAGTCATGAATCTGTGGTTTTGAAAATCTATGCAGATACATATTCACCCTTGACAGTCTTACCATATCCGGTGAAATATCATACCCGGCTATGCTCTCAGTCAGCCTTTTTCTTTCATCGGCTGATAAGGTACTGTTGCCGTCTTTATCTCTGTTGTTATTCAGTATGTGCTTGTATGAACTGATTAAAAAGCCTGCTGTCCCACATGCAGGGTCTAAAATACTGTCGGTTTTCTGAGGGTCCACAATCTCTACAATCATATCAATAATATGCCTTGGAGTTCTGAATTGCCCTGCATCACCTTGACTACCCATAATAGAGAGAAGATATTCAAAGGCATTTCCTAAGTCTTCGCTGTGGTCATAGCTGAAGTCATTGATTTCCTTGAGGAACATATTCAAAGTTTCAGGGTCGCGGTAAGGCACATAAGCACCTCTGAATATATCTCTGAATAGCTGTGGTAGATTGGGATTGACACTCATTTTGTCAATACCCTCTGCATAGAGGTTGGCTCTCTGCTGTCCGCTATTTTCCGGCTGCATAATGTTTACCCATGCGTACTTTTCATATTCTTCCTTGAAGAATTCCCTCCTGCCGCCGAGTTCCATACCCTCTAAGTCCATATCATCCATGAATTTATATATTAAAGCGATGGTAATCTGCTCAACTTGTGCCTTTGGATCCGGCACCTTTCCTACCAGAATATCTCTTAATGTATTTATCTTTCTTTTAACATCAAAGTTTAGCATTGTATTCCTCCTATGCGGCGAATCTTGATATGTTTACATTGTCATTGATATAATCTACTATTTGTGCCATGTTTTCTATGCCTAGCCCTTTTAAATCTGCCATGGTGTAGGTACTAACCTCAGTACCTAACAATTGGTATTTTTCATCTTCAATAATCCGCCTTACATCCTTGTCAAGAATATAGGTTTCAAAAAACCTTTTTATTTCTACGAACTTTTCTGCTTGTACTGGTCTAGTTAAAAGGTATCTTTCAAATTCGTCCTCTATCAACTCCCGCTTGGTTTTAAAGGAAGGAATTGCGCCAAATATTTTATCAAGGATTTCCTTTACAGTTACTCGCCTATCTATGCCGATGGAACGCTTCAGCTTTTCCCACGTAAAGTATTCCGACGGTTTGTTAAGAATCTTTTCCTCAATATAATTCTGCACCGCTGCGTAATTTCCTTGTTCATACTGCTCTTTTGCCGTTATATCTTCTTTAACTTCACTTTCAAACTTATCAAAGAACATCCTGTCAATTTTCATACCCTCAAACCCAATAGGTGTTTCTTGAATAAACATAAGCGGGTCCGGCTCAAAGTTCTCATACCAAGTATTACCCGGTGTCTGTGTAGTATTCCCGGTTGTTTTCTTTTTCTGAGGTTTGGGAAGAGTTATAACTTCGTCATAATCAAATTCTTCTTCGAAGTATTCACAGTTGCCAAAAAAGTCAAAGAGTTTAAATGTTTCCTTTTTTACTATATGTTCCTTGTTTTCTCCCATTATTCTTTCTTTATAGCTAAACTCAAATGTCCTTGTTCCTCTGCCCTTAATCTGAATAAAATCTGTAGGAGAGAAGATAGGTCTTAATAACCCAATATTTAATAAATCTTCGCAATCATACCCCGTTGTCATCATTCCCACTGTAACACATACTCTTGTTTTTGAGGATTTGTAATTCTCCAAGAACTTTGTAGTACCACTTAAATTATTGTTCTGGAAATTTATTGTATGGGTTTGAGCATTCATAACATCAGAGGTTATTTGCATAGCAAAGTCAGAGTAGTATTTATCCGGAAATAGTTTTTCAGCAAACTCATTTAGAATCTGTGTTATTTTTGCTGCGTGCTTTCTGCTAACGCAGAATATGATACTCTTTCCTATCTCACCTGACAAAGGGTCTCTCTTTGCATTTTCCATAAATGTCTTAACAAACATTCTGTTTGTTTCTTCTGAAAAGAAGTTCTTTTCAAAATCCTTAGCAAAGTAAATTTCTTCTTCATCTTCGTTATCCTCTGCTTTATTGACAATTGCATACCCCTCATCAGCTAAAAGCTGCGTGGTAATGTCTGTTCTAGCATCTACAACCGTTGGATTAATAAGATATCCGTCCCGAACCCCGTCTAAAAGAGAGTATCTGTATGTGGGCTCTCCACTTTCGCAGCCAAAAGTCTTGTAAGAATCTAAAAGCTGCCTTTTTTCCCAAGCCCTCGGGTCAGTTGACTTTAACCTATCAATATCTACATTTTTAATATAATCCTTTGGTGTTGCTGTAAGACCAAGTTTATACCCCAAGAAGTACTCGAATACCGCTCTGCTGTTCCCGTTAATTGACCTGTGGCTCTCATCAACTATGAGCAGAGAAAAATCTGTAGGCTTAAAATATTTCTTATACTTATTGTTAAACATTAAAGTTTGAACTGTGGAAACAACTACTTCCGCCTTGCGCCAATCGCCTGTGCTTTCTTTGAAAACAACGGTATGATAATCCGGAGTGAGATAGTTTATAAAATTCTTCTTTGCTTGATTTTCAAGCTCAATTCTATCTACCAGAAACAATACCCTATGAGCATTTCCGCTTCTTAAAAACAACCTGATAACAGCTGCGGAGGTTAGTGTTTTACCTGTACCCGTAGCCATTTCAAAAAGGAACCGCTGATTTCCTTTTTTGACGGACTTCTGCAGAGCTTTAATTGCATTTATCTGATAGGGTCTTAGAAGTCTCAGTCCATTATCTTTTAAAAACTTTACCCTTGTGTCAGGGTTTTGATATTCTGGTGCTTCTGCATATCTTGAATTTCTTACTACCGCTATGTAATCTTCCTTGATATCTTCGTTATACAGCCTAGCAGGGTCTGCGTTCAGCGCCTTGCTTTCTTTTATATTTTCACAGCTTGGGAAATTGGTGATTATTTGCGGATTACCCTTGTATATGTTCCAGAAATAATGTTGATTGCCATTGGACAATATTACATATTTGATAAACAGGGATTTAGCATACTCTCTTGCCTGCTCCTTGCCTACAAGCGGGTCTTTTTCTTCAGATTTTGCTTCAAGGACAATAAACGGATGACCGTTTTCATCAAGTAACAGGAAATCAATAAATCCATTTTTTACTTTATCAAAGTTCTCACCCATATCATCTACTTGCTTTTTTGACATCTTGACATTTGGCTCAACCTGAATATTTGCAGGCTTTCCTTCCTCGTCAAAGAAACGCCAACCTGCTTCTTCAAGTAATTTATTGATTTTAATTCTTGCCTTTGCTTCCTTTGCGCTCAAGATCCAACACCTCTAATCAACATTTACTGTTCCATATATCCAACTTTGTTATATAAACTTCGTAGTATTACTATCAAATAAAAAATTTCCCAATTGTATTTTATATGAACCAACTTGCAATTACAATTAAGCAGACAAATTCTGGCGAAAATTATAACATTTTGAAAGTTTTAAGAGCCAAAATAGCATATAAAGGTTCTTTATTCTTCTAAAATATGACAATGTTTCTTTTGATATGATATAATATGAATGTTTTGGGAGGATAATAATGGAGATAGATAATAAAATACTAAAACATGTAAAAAAAGAGAAATGGTACCATGGTACTACTTTAGAAGGTTTCAAGAGTATTTTGAGCAAAGGTGTAATAGTAGACTATAATAAAGGAACTGAACTTGATTTTGGATTTGGATTTTATTTAACTCCTGAATTTGAACAGGCAGAAAGATATATTAAGAAAATTTTAGAATTTGATATCAAAATGAATAAGGAACTGCCTATGAAAGATGATGAAGATTCTAAAATTCCCGTAGTAATTGAATTCGATTTTAAACCTTTAGCAATAATAGCCGAAGAAAAATATAAATTTAAATCTTTAAACCAATATGATGACGAATTTGCTGAATTTGTATTTTTTAATAGAATTGAAAATGCATACGGAGAAAATCAACACGAATATGATATGATTTTTGGAGTTATGAGTGATAGTACACCAATCATATTAATTCAACAATATAGAGATAATATTATAAGTAAAGAAGAAGTAATACATCAATTGAAGAAAACTACCAGTTTTAAACAATTATCTTTACATAGACAAGAATTATGTGATATAATCAAGCCAACAAAGGCAATACTAATAGGATTAGGAAAGGAGTTGAATATTGATGGTTACTATATCAAATAAAGAATTGGAATCAATAGAAAAAAGTTTATCGGAAGCATTAGTTAAGTTTTCAGATGGGAAAATTGATTCTTTTCAGGCTACTCAAATTTCTAAATCAGCTGTCAAAAATATAGACTTTTCAAATTCGGCTCTTGCCCACAAAGGTATTAATTGGTTTGCTAAAAAATTAATTGATAGAGTTGACTTTAGCCAACTTGAAGTAGTTTGCGTATAACTAGGATTTTTACAAGCCTCTACTTTATAAGTAGGGGCTTTTTATTGCCTAAAACTAAGATAATAATGTTAATTTAATTAGATAATTGTGGCATACTAATATAATATGATATAATCTGTTATTAAATAGAAAAAGGAAGGTTATTCCTATGCAAAATCCAATAGTTGCTATTGAAATGGAGAACGGTGGTAAAATTAAAGTTGAATTATATCCTGAAGTAGCTCCAAACACAGTCAGAAATTTTGTGTCCCTGGTACAGAGCGGCTTCTATAACGGGACAATATTCCACCGCGTGATACCCGGATTCATGATACAGGGCGGAGACCCTGAAGGAACCGGAATGGGCGGTCCTGGATATTCAATAAAGGGAGAATTCGCGGCAAACAAATTTAAAAACGACTTAAAGCATGAAAGAGGAGTTATTTCAATGGCTCGCTCCTCAAGGCCCAATTCGGCAGGTTCCCAATTTTTTATAATGGTTGCCGATGCAACTCATCTTGACGGACAATATGCTTCATTCGGAAAAGTTATTGAAGGTCTGGAAGAAGCAGACAGGATTGTTTCACTGGATTCCGACTATAATGATAAACCGTTGGAAGACCAGAGAATGAAGTCTGTCACAGTTGATACCTTCGGAGAGAATTTGGGAGAAGTCGAAAAAATCTAAACTATAGTAGGAGATAAAAGTTTGATTGTAAATAATGCAAAATATGAGCTTACAGCTGTAAGACCTGAGCAGTATCCTGCAGGAAGTATGCCTGAGGTTGCTTTTGCAGGAAGGTCCAATGTAGGAAAATCGTCAATAATAAATACATTAACTAACAGGAAGAACATAGCCAGAGTGGGTGCTACTCCGGGAAAGACAAAGGAAATCAATTTTTACAATATTGAAGAAAAGCTTTATTTTGTTGATTTGCCCGGATACGGATATGCAAAGGTCTCAAAAGAAAAGAAGGCATCCTGGAATGAAGTTATCGAAACGTATCTTTATACCAGAAAGCAGCTTCAGTTTATAATACTTCTGGTAGATATAAGGCATGCTCCGTCTGAAGACGACAAGGCTATGTATGAATGGATGAAAAGTCACAATATACCTTATGTTATTGTTGCTGCAAAAGCAGATAAAATAACAAAAAGCCAGATCAATGTCAGACTGAAGGAAATCAAGGCAGTACTGGGAGTACCCGAGGGAATAGAACCAATACCTTTTTCATCCGAAACACGGCAGGGTAAGGATCAGGTCTGGGGTAGAATAGACCAGGCACTAAACTTGGTTTGAGGATAAAAATATGGAACAGAGTAAGATTGACAGGATAAACCAGCTTGCACTAAAAGCCAGGCAAAGTACCCTGACTGAGGCGGAAAAAGAGGAACAGAAACTGCTTAGGCAGGAGTATATAAAAGCCTTCAGGGGGAATCTGAAAACGCAGCTGGATAGTATAGTTTTAGTTGACAAAGACGGAAATAAAAAATATCTTAGAAAAAATAATTGATAAATTTGATATTGGAGGTCAAAATTGGGTTTTTTAACTGGCCTTTTAAACCATTATGGTTATATTGTTTTATTCATTGCCATAGGAATAGAGCTTGCTGCCTTTCCTACTCCTGGAGAGGCATTGATGACTTACTGCGGCTATGTTGTTTTTCTTGGCAAGATGAATTGGATTCTCAGTATTTTAGCAGCAGCAGCAGGAGCCTCGGTTGGTATTTCCTTTGCTTATTTTATAGGTTCTACTTTGGGCACCGCATTTTTTCAAAAATTCGGAGCTAAAATTCATATTGGGCCTGATAAAATTAAAAAAGTCTCGGATAAATACGGACAATACGGTAACAAGTTGATAATTGCCGCCTATTTTGTACCTGGGGTAAGGCATGTTCTAGGATATACCTCAGGCATTATTAAGATTCCTTTTAAAAAGTTTGCAATAAATGCCTATATAGGAGCTCTGATTTGGGCTTCGGCCTTCGTATCTCTTGGAAAGGTGCTCGGGACCAATTGGGAAAGATCACACAAGGTTATTATCAAGTTTACGGTTATTGGATGTATAGTCGTTGTTGCGGTACTGTTCGCGGTTTATGTATATAAGAGGCATAAGGAAAAGATAATAGAGTTTATTGGAAAAATGTTTATAAAATCGCTGAGGATATTTCGGTCCTTTGGCAATAAGAGAATAGCAATGGTACTTATTACAGCTGCTTTTTTATCCTTCTTTATACTTCTTATAGGAGTAATAGAGGATTTCCTTGGCAAGGAATTAAGTCATTTTGACAGGACTATGACTTTTCTTGTTAAACTTATTTTCCCTGAAAGCTGGGAATTTGCAATGAATTTATTCAGACTCCTTTCTTCGGTTTATGTTCTGGTACCAGTGACTTTCTTGATCCTGATCTGGATAATTTTCAGAAGTGAGGACAAATTGCTTGAACTTCGCTATGCTGCAATTACAATACTTGGTGGGGTAGCTTTAAGCATGCTGCTAAGGATTATTTTCCACAGGATGGGACCAATGGGGCATCAGCTTTCGGATTTTATAAAATATACCTTCCCCGGCGCTCAAACATTAATGGCTGTAGTAATTTACGGATTTGCATCCTTCATATTAATTCGGTATACATGGAGAACCTGGGTCAGGGTTGTTATAAGCAGTTCAGCTTTGTTAATATGTATTTTGACCGGGATTAGCCTGTTGTATTTCCACAGACAGTTTCCGAGCGACATAACATCAGGATATATTTTCGGAGGCGCATGGCTTAGCCTGAATATCATATTACTGGAAGTAACGCGTTCACTCCCGGAATTGAAGAAATCCTTGCTTGATACTGAATTGAAATGAATATCCAACCCCCTTTCTGTATTGAAAGGGGGTTAAACTAATTCAGGAATGAAGGAAATTTTATACTATGAAAAAGCTTGAAACAATAAAAACGTACTATAAATCAAATATGGGTGAAAATGTGCCCGAATACAGCATATTAGGCTGGGAGAGTGAAAAGGCCCAGCATTTAAGATTCGAAATTCTTAGCAATTCAGTGGATTTAAGGAGAAGAAAGCTGCTGGATGTGGGCTGCGGTACAGGAAACCTTGCTGAATTCATCTTGAACAGGAATATTGATATTAAATATACAGGAATTGATATATTGGAGGACATGATTTCTTTAGCAAAAAGAAAAAATCTTAAGGCTGATTTTTATTGTATGGATATATTCAAAAGCAATCCATTTTTTGAAGGATCCTTTGATGTTGTTTATTCATCAGGCATTTTCAATCTTGATCTTGGAAACAATAAAAGCTTTCTATCCAGTGCTGTAGAATTATTTTTGAATCTTGCCAATGAAGCAATTGTTTTTAATCTGCTCCATTTCCGCTCGCCTTCAAGGGAGGACAAATACTTCTATTTTGACCCGGACGAGGTTCTTAAGCTTCTTGGTACTTATTCTGAAAAAATAAATAAAATTTCAATAGTTGAACAGTATCTAAAAAACGACTTCACTGTTGTCCTATTAAAAAATAAATCATAGATTTATTGTAAAACATTAATCTAGGGACATAATAAAAATGTCCCGTCAAAAATGGGACATTAAATTTACCGATTTGAGGTTTGATTAAATGTCCGGTAGAGTAGAGAAGGCTTATGGTAGTTTACTCAAGTGTATGCGCTATGCTGTTGATCCGTTTAAGAAGGCGTTGATTGTTACTGAATGCAAAGTTCATTGCTTTATCAATATGCAAGCCCTCGAAATAATTAAAGCCGACGAATACCAGGATGCCTATATGTTTTTCAGCGATTATGCCGTTCAATTGAACGAAGGTGTAATCTGGGCAGACCAGAATCTTAAAAGTATGGGCCATTTTTATAATCCATACAGCGATAACGGGCTGTACGGTAATACGGATGCGGTATCACTTGCATCCGAATACTATCAGAAAGCATTGTTTTATTGGGAAAACCAGGACCCCGAAAATTCAATTTTTTACCTGGGTGCATCGCTGCACCTGGTTCAGGATGTAACAGTTCCTCATCATGCAAATATAAGGCTGTTGGATAATCACAGGCGTTTTGAGGATTTTGTAAGAAGGACATATCAGAAGTCATTGGACTATAAGGTATCCTATGGCGGCTATTACTATATGAAAACAATAGAAGAGGCCGTAAGGTGCAACGCACACAATGCCATAAGGATTTACTCCAGGCTGCAGAAGATAGAAGACGAAGAAAAAAGGTATGAGGCTATTACAAAATTCACCCTTCCTCTGGCGCAAAGAACTACTGCAGGATGCCTGGTCATGTTCTACAGGAAAATATCCGGCGGAATGAAGTTGGATTGATTATTATAGCCATTTGAAAAAATATTATACTACATCTTTTATAAATTGCTTTTTAACCTTTACGGGAATGTAAAGTTCTATTTCACAATAATCTTCCTTTGCAATACCTGCGTCTATCCTTTCAAAGTGATAATCGTCAGCAAAAGTATATTCCGAATTGCACAGCCATACTTCGAAAATGTAGCTGTATATCTTTTTGAGGCTTTCAATAGTTGTTTCCCTTGGATGGTGAAAGCCTATATATTTAAAGACTGCATACTTTTTTGAAGGGACCGTCAACCCTGTCATCCCATCAGGAATATTCTCAAGATTACATGTTTCGAGGCAAGGAATATAATATTTATAGTCTGTTACACCAGGGATATATTTAACCAAACCCAGATATACATCCGGATGCTTGGCATTTTGTATTTCAGGGCTGTGATTGTAAAAAAAGTCGTTACCAACGGTATTTGCAATGTGAAAATCAAGGTTATCCTGAAAGTAAATCTGATGCTTGATTCCAATCACAGGAAAGCGGGGTTTAATTTTTATTACAGGTTCTATTGTAACTCCAAGTTCCCCAATAGGTATAAGGTAATTGGTATTGATTTTATCAGTTACACCGACTGAAGGCTTTTCCCTGCGGAACTTATCGGGACTCACTTTAAAAGCATTCAAAAATGACCTGATATACGATTGCTCATACTCGAAATTATATTCATACGCAATATCAATTATTTTTAGGTCGGTATTCATAAGCTCGTTCAGACTACAGGTGAGTTTCCGGTTTCTGACATAATCCATCATCTTCTTGTTTGTTATGGCCTTGAATATTTTATGAAGATGGTATTTTGACAAGCCTGAATTGTCGGCTATACTATCCAGTGATATTTTTTCCTGTAGGTTGGCTTCAATATAGTCTATAACATTTTCAATTGTTTTCAATGCATTCGTTGTCAGCATTTTCATTCTCCTTATTGTGTATTAGATATTTTAGCATTTGGTTCTGGCGGATAACAAGAAATGTTAATAACCTCTCCATAAATTATTGTATCATTACTTTAAATCTTGTTCATTGGATTATTTGGCAGTATTTACATGCTTAATAAGCAATATTTTCTACCCTCGAAAGGAGAATTAAAAATGCGTAGAATCATTATAATTTTTGCTGTCTTGGCAGTTCTTACCTGTTCATTTTCTGCTTGTGGAAATGAAGGTAGTGCAAAGCTTGAAAAATCAACTGCGCAAACAGCTCAACAGACTAAAGAAAACACATCCGCTCAACAAAAAACAAAAGCCGGGCGATTGGATGTTAAAGATATTCCGGCTCCATCCCTGCAGAACAATATAATAGGTGAACCAACCACACAGGGTATAACTGTGTACCTTCCGGCTTCATATGAGAACAGCGGAAAAAATTATCCGGTTGTATATTTTCTCCCTGGATTCGGCGATGATTACAAGGCATATGGAGATGCATTCGCACCTGCAATGGACAGATTGATAACTTCAGGAAAAGCAAAGGATATGATTGTAGTTACTGTAAACGGTCGGACTGCCGCCGGAGGTAGCTTTTATAACAACTCTTCCGTAACAGGAAACTGGGAGGATTTTGTCGTAAAAGATGTAGTTAATTATGTAGATTCCAATTACAGAACAATAAAAGATGCTAATTCCAGAGGAATATCAGGACATTCCATGGGTGGTTTTGGAGCGATCAACATTGCCATGCACCATCCTGAAATGTTCAGTTCCTTATATGCTATGAGTCCGGGGCTATTTGACAAAACAGGACTATCCGAATCACCTTTTGCACCGAATGATACATATCTGGACCAAATTGAATCGGCAGCATCATCAGGACAGTTAATCAACGATATAGTAAATGCATACGGTATGGCTTTTGCTCCCGACCCGAAAGGAAAGGCACCGTATATGCTCTTTCCATATAAAAAGGTAAATGGAAAAGTAATGTTGGACAATAATATCTTGAAATTATGGGAAAATGGTTTTGGAGGTATTGACCAAAAAATAGAGCAATACAAGGATAATTTAAAAAAGTTTAAAGCCATTACAATAGAATATGGTGAAAATGATGAGTATCCATGGATACCCAGAGGTTGCGAGTATTTTTCAAAAAAACTGACAGATGCAGGTATTGTTAATAAACTGGTTACTTTTGAAGGAGACCATCAAACCCTGGCTATATCAAGATATGAGGAATTTGTACTGCCATTCTTCTCACAGCAACTGACATTCCAATGAGTGTGAAATGATTGCTATTTACTGGCCTTTCAGGTTTCCCTGAAAGGCTTTTTTTATTTGTCATAATCTATACTTCTTTTTATGGAAATTAATATTGACTTTTTCGTATAACTGTTATATTATAAATATAACAGTTATATCATGTATAATAAATGAGGTGGTTTATTGCTGCTAGAATTGGATTTTCAATCTGATGTACCGATATATATCCAGCTAAAAGTACAAATAATCGAAGGGATAGCTACCGGAAAATTAAAGCCGGGTGAATCACTGCCCTCGGTTAGGCAATTGGCCGCTGATCTCGGGATAAACCTTCATACTGTAAACAAGGCGTATAATTTTCTGAAGCAGGATGGATTCCTTGTAATTCACAGACAAAAGGGAGTTGTAGTTAATCCTGATCAAAGCCCAAATGTTAACGATGAGTTTATCACAAGGCTGGAAGGAGATTTAAGGCCGTTTGCGGCTGAGGCATACTGCAGAGGCATGACTGAGCAGCAGTTTGGTGAAATCTGCAGAAATTTATTTATTGAATTTAAAAAAACCAGGGGTGAAAATATATGAAAACATTAATGCCTATTATTCTTTTTCTTATTTGTTATGTACCAACCTTAGTCATTTTTTCCTTAACTCCATACATCACCAGAAAAACCGAAAGCTTTGGAATCAGTATACCGGAAGAGCACTATATGGATGCCGGTGTAAAGAGAATAAGGCAGAGCTATAGAAATTCAATATTGGTAATTGGCGGGTTTATTTCTGTTCTGATGCTGGCTTTGATTATTCTTATCCACAGTGATGCAGTTGTAATTTCACTTCCAATCGGTATCATAGTGATGACCCTTATTATGTTCTTCCGGTATTGGAAGGGCCATAAGCTGATGAAGGATTTGAAAGACCGGAACAATTGGATGAATAATAAAAAACAACTGGTTATGGTTGATACCGGTTTCAGAAACAAGAAGATCATAGCATCGCCGTTATGGTTTACTTTATATCTGGCTGTAATTATTGGTACTGCAATATTCGGCTTTGCCTACTATGGGCATATTCCTGACAGGATACCGATGCATTGGAATATTAGCGGTGTAGCCGACCGCTTTGTCGATAAATCCTACAGAACTATTCTTTGGGGACCGTTTGTCCAGATTTTTATGACCATTATCATGGCCTTCAGCTATTGGATCATTTCAAAAGGAAAACAGCTTATTGATCCGGCACAGCCTGAAAAATCCTCAGAGCAGGGCAGGATATTCAGGTACAGGTGGTCCATGTTTTTAATATTTACCGGTTTGGCACTAAATATAATGTTTGGAATAATTCAGATTTTGTCATATGGATTAATAAAAAGTACTTTAGTAGTTATACTGCTACCGATGGTTTTCGTACTTGGAATACTTACAGCCTCCATCATATTGTCTGTCACTACCGGCCAGGGGGGCAGCAGAGTCCGTTTAAGCACCGACGGTAAAGATGAAAAGGAAAACAGGTATATAAAAAGGGATGACGACAGGTATTGGAAGCTTGGACTCATTTATTACAATCCCGACGACCCTTCACTCATAGTGGAACGCAGGTTTGGGATAGGATGGACGTTTAATTTCGGAAGAAAAGTTGCCTGGGTCATGTTAGGCGGACTGCTGGTGCTCATTGTCGGTTTTGCATTAGCAAGTATATTTTTATTTAAATAAAAATAATATCTTAAAAGGTAAATTGGGCAGCGGTAATTAATATTACCGGCTGCCTTTTTGTTATTATAAAATTTTAGGTTATGTTATTGAATAATCTGGAAGGTTCTGATATTATATAGAAATGAACGAATATTCGTTCATTTCTTCTGGAGGTAAAAAAATGCCCTATAAAACTACTAAAAATGTTATTGACAGGATGGATGCCAAACGAAAGCATATACTTGATACCGCTCTGAGGATTTTTACAGAAAAGGGCTACAACAATACTACCATGAAAGACTTGATAGAAGGAGCGGGAATATCGGTAGGTTCTTTTTATTCCTATTTTCAAAACAAGGAAAAACTTTTTGACCAGCTTCGGGAAGAAATAATACATATGCTGTACGGTGTACTGTGCAACGAATTTGAACAGAAAGCGCTTCCAATAGCGGAAAGATTCGGCAGAGGTATTATGGTTTACCTGAATACCATTGAGGCAAACAGGGACCTTGCGAGAATAATGATGATTGAGGCTGTGGGACTTAATCCTGCATATGAAAGAAAAAGAGCTGAGACAACAAGAATGTTTATTAATTATTCGGCACAACAGTTTAATACTCTACAGGAGCTTAAAGGACTGTCACCGGCGGAAGTAGAGACTGTTGCAATAGCGTTCATCGGGACTATATACAATGTTACAATGGAATGGCTCCAGAGCGACGGTAAAAAACCTCTCACCGATAGTGCCTTTCAGCTAATAATATACAATCTGCGCGCACTAAGGCTGAGTTTCAATGAAAATGATGTGAGAAGGTATGTAGAGGAGACAATTAAGTTGGGGGGGAATTGAATGTTTTTTCAAAAGGTAAGTAATTTTACAGCCAGATACAAATGGTTTATAATAGCTTTCTGGATTCTGTTAACTCTTTTTATTCTTATTAGTGCACCTGTACTTTCTAAAGTAGCAAATACCGATTCCCAGAGCTTTTTCCCGTCGGATACCGACGCTGTTAAATATTCAAAGCTGATAAACCAGCTATATCCATCCAAAAGCACAGGAACTTCAATGTTCGCAGTGTTGTATAGAAAAAGCGGGATAAATTCGGGAGATATTGAGTTTGGGAAAAAACTTGAAGATTTTATAAACAAAAACAAAGCCCAATTTAAAGTCAAATCAGTAATCTCGCCATTTACCAATAAGCAAATGGAATCAACCATGCTCAGCAAGGATAAACAAGCAGCGCTTATAGAAATAGATCTTAATGTTTCGGGCTATACTGAGACGGCAAACAATGTTGTTAAAGCATTGAGAGAGGATGTTCAATCGGGTACAAGGGTGGATTCAGGCATTCCAGATATTCCAACGGGGCTTTCAGTAAATATAACCGGTGATGCTGCGTTTGGTCAGGAGGAAATTGATGATGTCCATAACAGCATGGGCTTGACCTTTAAAATTACAATTCTGCTTTTAGTCCTTATTTTGATTATCATATACAAATCACCGGTAGCGCCTGTAATTCCGCTTATGACAATAGGGATATCATTTCTTATTTCTAGAGGACTTATAGCATCGCTTACAACTATCGGACTCAGAGTTTCATCCTTTACCGAACAATTTCTGGTTGCAGTATTGTTTGGAGCGGGAACAGACTATTGCCTTCTTCTGATATCAAGATTCAGGGAGGAAATAGTATCTGGAAAACAGTCAAAAGAAGCTATGGCTTCAGCCTTTCCCCATACGGGTATGGCTATAATTTCAAGCGGCGGTACCGTGATTATAGGTTTCCTGTGTATGGTTATGGCAAAGTTCGGACTATTCAATACTACCGGACCAAGTATTGCTATCGGAGTAGGAATTACAATTCTTGCAGTACTGACTCTGCCACCTGCATTGATAGCAATTCTCGGCGAAAGGATTTTCTGGCCTGCTCATCCTTCCAAAAATATAGAGAAGGAACAGCAGGGGAGCAGGTTCTGGAACAAACTATCGGTTACAGTTACGTCCAAACCTTACAGATTTATTATAATTTGTCTGTTGGTAGCCGTACCATTTGTAATATGTACAACCAAAATAAACAGGGATTTTGATCAATTGGGGGAACTTCCATCCAAATCGGATGCCATACTTGGTTTTGATGTAATGAAAAACCATTTTGATCAGGGCCAGATGCTTCCGGTCAAGGTTGTTATAAAAGCAGACAAGGATCTCTGGTCGAATGAGCCCTTACAGGCGGTTGATGAAATAGCAAAGAATCTTCTGAAGGTTGATGGGGTTGCCAGTGTAAGAACTGCAACCAGGCCCCTTGGGGAGCAAATAAATGAAACAACTTTGAGCGGACAGCTTGCCAAACTTTCGGACGGCTTTGGGCAGCTTAACAATGGTTTCGCTCCGGTAATGGACGGTTTGGACAAAATGCACGGCGGTGTTGATATGGCTGCAAGCAGTGCGTCTAAAGGCGGGGATGACCTTAAAACCCTTGCTGATAAAACAAAAGAGGTAAACCAGGGATTGGCTGCTCTGGATGGCAGTCTAGGAAAGTTAAGCTCAGGTCAGCAATCTGCAATATCCGGTCTTGATCAGGTAAACGGAGGAATAGGCAGCATTTCAAAAGGCATGTCACAAACAGCAGACGGAGTTGATAAAGCTTATACTACACTTCTGGATACCAAGGGAAAGCTTGACGAGGTGTTGAAACAAGAACCGGATCTGGCTTCAAATATCAGCTTCCAGACTGCATATGCAGAAATCAAACAATTAACCATGAACCTTCCTGCGTTAAGTCAGGGTATCAAACAGGTAGAAAGCGGCATCACAGGCACAAAATCAGGCATTGATAATACAGGTACAGGGCTTCAAAGCATAAAAAATGGCTTGGATCAATGTGTTCTTTCGCTGCAAAAGCTCATTAACGGCTTGAATCTTATAAATGATAACCAGGTAAAAGCCGGAGACAGCCTAAAACAGGCATCAGCAAGCCTTCTGGAAATATCGGGCGGACTTGGAACCAGCAGGGATGCCCTTGATAAAATGAAATCGGGAGTTGATAATACAAAGAATGCAACCCAGGGATATATTTCGGGTAAAAGTAATTTATCAAGTATGTTCTATCTGCCTGACGGGACACTGGAGCAGTACCCTGAATTGCGCAATGCCATGAGCAATTATATTTCTCCTGACGGTAAAGGAATTCTATTCTATGTCGTTTTATCCAATTCCCCATATAGTACGCAGGCACTGAATACTATCGACAATATAAAAGCTGCAGTTTCGTTCAGTATCAAGGGAACTGTTCTTGATAAATCGGACTTCAAGGTAGGCGGGTCCACTGCGGTATATAATGAACTGCGACAAATGACGGCAGATGATTTCATAAAGGTATTGTTCGTTGTGCTGTTGGGTATTTTCATTGTGCTTATGCTCCTTCTAAGAAGTATTACGGCTCCTTTATACCTCATATTTACCATACTTCTCAGTTTTGCATCCACAATGGGGATCAGCTACCTTGTATTCCAGGTATTGTTGGGCGAAGCCGGACTCAGCTGGTCGGTACCGTTCTTCTCCTTCTGTATACTGGTAGCACTTGGGGTGGATTATAACATATTCCTGATGTCCAGGGTTAAAGAGGAATACAGTCCGGGAGGAATGACACAGGGAACTCAGAGGGCACTTGCCAGCACGGGTAAAATTATTACCTCCTGCGGCATTATCATGGCAGGCACCTTTGGGGCAATGATACTTTCTCCGGTGACAATGCTGGTCCAGATAGGTTTTACAACTGTGGTAGGACTTCTTATGGATACCTTTATAATCAGGTGTCTGATGGTACCCGCCATAGCTGTGAAATTCGGAGAATTGAACTGGTGGCCTGGAAGAAAGGTAAGGGTTGTGTCAGTTGAAACTGAAAAGAAAAGTACAAGTACGTCAGGCCAATTTACAACCCAGGCTTAAAACTCAAGCAAACAGCCCTCTTGATTAAGGAGAGGGCTGTTTTTTAGTGGGCAAAGCCTCAAGTTCAATGAATTCTAAATACTTTCATCGGCAATTTGAATTTTATTTATGAACCTTTCAATAGCTATAAGCCTTGTGGGTTCCAGGTTATGAAGAAATTTAAGATATTCAGCCTGCCAATTAATGTCCGTGTTGGCCTTTTCTGAAATAACGATATCCAGTTTTATAATACCGCTCCTTAATTCCTCATTAAAAACTGTTTTCCCAAGGACGGCAAGATCGATATCATTCAATGAAGCGAAGAGGTAAGTGTATTCATCTTCGAAAAGGCAATCGGCTTCCAGAATATCAATAAAGTCATAAGCGGATTGCGTACCGGATTTTATTAGGTTAATTTTTTCCCGGGTGCTGCCGCATTTCATTATTTTGCTTGTCAGAGTCCTGAACTTGGCATCGCTCATTCTCTCCCCCTCTTCGTATATTATTCCCTGCTGTTGGCTTTGGTTCCCCTCGGTGATAATTATTAAATTCTGCAGACAGTTGTTTTTAACAGCATTTGTAACCCTGCTTGCCAATTCGGGCATATATATTTTTATATAGGTAATGGTCTTGCTCTGCTCTATTTCCAGGCCATGAATCATTTTTTCACAAGCCTCGTTCAAAAGAGTATTTGTCTTCTCTTTATTTAAGCGGAGCAACCTTTTACTTATTGATTCATACTGCTGCTCTGTAATTGTTAATCTGTCCGCCTTGCTGCCGGCTATAACTGAAAAAATTGAATTGTTTATTACCAACTCACATATGTTAAGCAGCGTTTTTTTATAATCTATACTATAGACTTTGCCATAACAAGCCAGCAGCTTTAAAATCTCCCGGTTGTCAAAATGGGAACAGATTTCGGTTTCAAACAACAGATTTTCCATATACTGTTTCATATAAAAAACGCCTTTGAGATGGGAATTGTCGAACATTAAGGGATAATCGATATTGGATGGTGCATCATGGGCACCGAAAACAATACTGTATTTATTGAAAAATATTGGGAAGTCGTCAATGGTTAGATTATAAGCTTCAACCGGCACATTCAACCTTGTTTTTATTATCCTGTAGTATAGCTTTTTTGTTTCAGCCACATATGAACTTACAATTTCAAGTCCTTTTTCGTATAGTTCGGTAATACTCCCGTTAAGCAATAGATCGATTCTCTCCCTGGTACCGATATAGCCGGCTGTGCAGGCATCAATTGAAAAACAGATGGAATTAAGCAGCTTTTCTGCAGTTTCTATAGTTACAGAAGAGCTTTCACCGTTTGTATACCTCTGTATAAGATCCTTTAAAATCATAAGTATCTGAGTTTGTATGTCTTCTATTTTTCTCTTTTCAATCATTCCCTTGCTGAAGCCCTCTTTAATAATTGAAGCAGTATCAGGTACAGACAAGGTCTTTTCCACGTTCAGACTAATATTTTGGCTCATTATTGATTTCACCTCCTTGCTGCAATAACGGTGATTTGATATTTTTTTCCTTGATTTCTCTTGTAAGGGCTTCTGCCGTGCTTTTTAAAAGTTCGATGCTTCCATGGCAGTCACCGTTAAACATATATAGCAATCTGTCAATCAGGTCACTATCTCCAATTCCGTCCTCGGTCTCGTTTTTAATAAAATAAAAGATATCCAGTATTTCTTGTGTGGCTTGTGTGATCTCTTCGCGGCTGATAAAAGGAGAAGTGAAAAGCTTTTGTAAAAGTATTTTTGTTACTTCCAGATCGATTTCTATCCTACCGTAGGTTTGAAGAAGCCGGTTTCTTGCATCAATGATTTCTGCCGCATCCTTTAGTGTAATTTCCAAACCGTGTGCACACTCCTTGCTGAATTGCATTAGTTCTGCTGCTTGAAGTTCCTGTAAAGCTCCATTCATGGTTTTGTAGATGATTGGCAATAACATTTATTTTCCCTCCTCGAAATTTATAATAAGGGTATTGACAAAGCAATAAATATGTGATATAATAATAATTTATATTAAGTCACTATATTATATATTTGATATTTAAAAATGTCAACAAATCTCTTCTATTTTCATTGTCCATTCCCATACTCATTGCCAACTGCATATCTTGATAACAGATGAAATTCAGGATTGATCCGAAGATGGATTGATCAAATCTCAATGGAGGGATTGAATATGCAAAAAGGCAGGGCAAAACATGTTTTCCCGGGTGCAATAACACCACAGGGCTTTTTCAGCTATTACAGCTACATAATCGATCTGGAGACCGCCTATAAAACAGTGGTCATAAAGGGCGGACCAGGTGTGGGCAAATCCACTTTTATGAAGAAAATCGGATCGGAAATGCAGGACAGGGGATTTGACATCGAGTATATGCACTGCTCATCAGATAACAATTCGCTGGACGGTGTTGTGATACCAAAGCTAGGATATGCATTTCTGGACGGAACTGCGCCTCATGTGGTTGATCCGAAATACCCCGGCGCCGTGGATGAAATAATAAATTTCGGTGAGTTCTGGAATGAAGACGGTATAAGAGAGCATAAGGATGAGGTTATTCATGACAGCAAGGCTGCAACGCAGTTCTTCACCCGTGCATATAAATTTTTAAAAGCTGCCTGGGCGGTATATGAAGACAGTGCCGTAATTAACGGCTGGGCTTTGGAAAAAGGTAAATTAAATGCTCTGGCTATGGAGCTCATTAATGAATTGTTCGGAGAGAAACCGGCAGCAGATGTTGAGGGCAAACAGAGACGTTTGTTCGGAAGTGCAATAACTCCTGACGGTTTCAGAAATTATCTGGATTCGGTTCTTGATCAGAGAAGGGTATATGAGATAAAAGGGGGCCTGGCAACCGGTGAAGATATCCTGCTAGATAAAATAAACAATGCTGCAATCGAAAGAGGCTACTATGTAGAGGCATATTTCTGCCCGCTTAATCCAAACAAGATAGAACACCTGGTTATTCCCGGCTTGGACATATCCTTTATGACATCCAATGCATACCACAGTGCTTCTGTTCCAAAATACATTATTATTGACATAAAGCAGTACCAGAAAAAAGACATTCTTGATAAGTATAATGATGATTTGATCCAGAATCATGAAGAGTTCGACAATCTGCTTTCCATAGCACTGCTGTCAGTAAGCAGAGCCAAAGCAGTGCACGATCGCCTTGAAACCTATTATGTTCCCAATATAGATTTCAATGCAATAAATAAGTGCCTGGAAAAGACATTATCTGGTCTGCCGAAA
>JAUZPR010000039.1 GCA_030705825.1 Bacillota bacterium
CTCACACTTAAAAAGCCCATGCTGCGTGGTATTCTCTCCTTCCCGCTTTTTGACGGCTTTGAGGATGAATATACCTTTCTTTTTACTGCTTCGGAATTTGAAGGTCAATTGATTGATTCTCCCGAAGGCATGCTGGAATGGATTGAGGATTCAAAGGTCCTGAATCTCAATCTTTGGGAAGGTGACAAAATATTCCTCAAGTGGCTGGAAGACAGCAGGTTCTTCTCCGGAAAGCTTATATACAGGGACGGTAAACTTGTTGGACACAACGTATGCTTTTATTAATTTTATATTCAAAATCACTTATTTTGATCTAAGAAGCAAATTAAGCATTTCATCAAGTTCCTGGCTCATTTTAAGAATATCATTATGTTTGATTTTTTCATTCTGCAAAGCTTTATTTAGCTTATCCCTAAGTTCCTCAATCTGATTTTTTATATCACGATTTTCCAATTTCATTGCAAATAAACCACCTTACGACAAACTTCAGTAACACCTTTCCTATTATATTAGATTATAATTGAAAATTTTGTAATATCCTGTCACCATATTAGTACATTTGTTATATTATTCATTATTGATAAAATCTGGATTATATGATAATATTTTTTTGGTGATAGTCATGGAGAAAGAACTTATTGAATGCTGCGAAATAATGATCCGACTATTGGAAAAGCTTTATAACGAAGGTAAGATCACCCGGGAAGAATATTTTTCTCATATATACCTTAAGAAAAAGTATATATCTGACGTTTGTTCAAATTCAAGTAAACAGAACCGGAATAATCAGGATTAAGTCATTATAATTCTTTAATGTCAATTATTTTATCGGTTTTTTCTATTTTCAATACAACATCCTGGCCTTTTTTTACTGTACCGAAAACGGCAAATTGTCCGTCCAGTGATTTAACATAATGCTTGAGTATATAAAATTGCGAACTGGCGGAATTAGGATCTTTTAATCTCGCCATCCCGATTGAATATTTTTTGTTCTTTAACTCTCTGCTTATTTCCAGAGGAATAGTCCGTTCTGATCCTCCTTTTCCCGTACCGGTTGGATCGCCGCTCTGTATAAGCCATGGTTCAACCCTGTGAAACAACAAACCATTATAAAACTTTTTACTAACTAATCTCAAGAAATTATTAACTGTTACAGGCATTAAATCCTTTCTTAATTCAAGAATCATCTCACCCTTTGTTGTTGTCATGGAAATATAAACGCATTGTTCTGCTTGCAGCACTACCTCTTTTTTAACCGGGCTGCTGACTATTTTCTTGTTTTTATTATTATTTTCCGAATACTTTCTTACCGAATAAGGCACCACAATTATTACAGTCAAAATCAAAAAACCGGTTATTATTAAAACAGCAAGCATATATCTCCACTCCCGTAGCAATTATCTTAGTTTTTATGACTGAATTCAACTACATTGTAAAATTCATAACGGAAACCATATCCTCTTCTTATTTTCATACAAAAGGAGCCCTCCGGCTCCTTATCGAAACTGGTTAAATACTGAAAATAAGTGTCAATTTGTTTTTGTATAAAAAAATGTTCTCATTGATTTGAAATTGAATTTGTTTGAGAAAATTATCTGCTCGGTACTTCCTACAAATAAAATTCCTTCTTCATTCAATGACTTGTTAAATCTTTCATATATCTTTTCCTTGGCTTCTTCAGTAAAGTATATCAATACGTTTCTGCAGACTATAAGATCAAATCCTGATGGGTAAACATTTTTTAACAGATCATGCTGTTTGAATTCAACACATTTTTTAATCTGATCTGTAACTTTATATACATCATTGTTAATTTTAGTGAAATATTTCTGTTTGAATTCTTCCGGCAGACTTTCAAGGCTCTTGACATTATATACGCCTTCTTTTGCCTTCTCCATAGCTTGCTTGTCAATGTCGGTGGCATATATTTTTATTTTGTCTGAAGGCATGTACTTGCTTAGTATCATTGAAAGAGTATAGGGTTCATCCCCGGTAGAGCAAGCAGCACTCCATATCCTGGGCGTTTTAGTTTTTTTGAACAGCATCGGCAGTACTTCTTCCTCCAGTATCTTCCATTGCTCCGGATTTCTGTAAAACTCCGATACATTTATGGTAAGATAATTTACAAATTCATTGTAAAGAACCTGATCTA
Organism: Bacillota bacterium; assembly: GCA_030705825.1. Classification (GTDB taxonomy): domain Bacteria; phylum Bacillota; class Clostridia; order Acetivibrionales; family JANLFN01; genus JAUZPR01. The sequence continues at coordinate 2,153 of JAUZPR010000039.1, forward strand.
CTTTCAAAACTTCAACATATTCAGCAAACCCGTCATAATTATTCTTCTTAATAAGAGCTTCAATCCTGCGTTTCATTTGCTTTTCCTTGTAAGAATCCAAATCTATGTCGGTAAGCTTGAATATTTCTCTTTTGAACCCCTCATAATCCATCATAAATGCAATCTCCTTAGTAAATTTATTAATTGGATTTTCAACTTTTCAACCAAAAAATCTTTTGATCTCTATTTCTGCATTTTCCGGGCTATCAGAAGCATGGATAAGATTCTTGTATCTGTGAAAACCGTAATCTCCTCTAATAGTACCCGGATCCGATTCGTAGCAGCTAGTTTTCCCAATCATTTTTCTGACTGTATTTATGACATTGTCACCTTCAAGAATCATCATTATGACAGGTGCTGAAGTCATGTAGTCTATCATTTCCGTAAATATAGGAAGATTTCTAACATGCTCATAATGGACTTCTGCGACATTTTTTTCAATCATGTCCATTTTAAGTGATGCAATATTAATACCCTTTTTTTCGAATCTGGATATGATTTCTCCGGTAACTCTTTTTTCAAGAGCATCTGGTTTCAGAATCACAAAAGTTCTCTCCATATTTCACTTCCTTTTGAGATTACTAATTTAAATTCAAGTTTTTTTGATAAAATTTGTATTATACATTAATATTACCATATAGTTTTATTAAAAAAAAGTATTGACTGTTGCTATAATATATAATAAATAACTCTATGCCAGGTACATCCTTCAAAGAAAAAAAGAGGCTTTTGCATTATTTGCAACAGCCTCTCATACTTTACCTGTCTATGGCTTATTTACCTGTATCGGTGATATCACCGATTGTCACCGACATGTCTTCCTTATGTTCGGTTGGCAATTCTTCGGTATTGTCTCCCGAAGCAGAAGCTTTCTTTTCTTCGATTACTTCTTTGGGTATTAGCTCTTTTATGCTAAGGGCTATTTTTTTAGCTTCGGTATTAATCTCTATTATTTTTGCTTCTACTTCCTGTCCTATTTTGAGAACATCACCGGGCTTGGCAATTCTTGTATGTGTTATGTTTGATATATGAACAAGTCCGTCTACACCGCCTTCAAGCTCGACAAATGCTCCAAACGGCACAAGTCTTACGACCTTGCCTTTTACAACTTCACCAACCTTGAATTTTTCCTCGGCTTTGAACCACGGATCATCCTCTGTCTTTCTATATCCAAGGGAAATTCTCTTTTTATCCTTATCGGCATCCAGTACGACAACTTCTACCTTATCACCAATTTTCAGAACATCGGAAGGATGCTTGATTTTTGTCCATGAGAGTTCCGACAAATGAACTAAACCATCTACTCCTCCGATATCTACAAAAGCTCCGAAATCTGTCAGGCTCTTTACAATACCAGAATATTTTTTGCCAACTTCTATGTTATCCCATATGTTAACAGCAGCTTTAGCTTTCTGCTCCTCAAGAATAACTCGTACTGATCCTACTATACGTCTTTTCTGCTTGTTGAATTCTATTACTCTTAAGGTTACTACCTGTTTTACAAACTCTTTCAGGTCCTTTACATACCTGTCACTTACCTGCGAAGCAGGAATAAAGATTTTAACCCCACCTGCATTTGCAATAACTCCGCCGTTTACAACATCGGTTATTTTTGCTTTTACAGGTTCTTTGCTTTCAACCGCTCCTTCTATCTTGTCCCAGTTTCTTACTGCATCAACCTTCTTCTTTGAAAGTAGGACATTTCCTTCACCGTCATTTACCCTTATGATAAAAACTTCTACTTCTTCGCCAACTTTTAAGGATTCTTCAGGCTTGAATTCCGGATCATCTGTAAATTCCTCCATGGAAATAATTCCATCGGATTTGAATCCCAGATCCACATAAACCTCTGCATTATTAAAGCCGATAATCTTGCCCTTAACTATGTCTCCGGTCTGGAGTGTTACTATTGAGCTTTCAAATACTTCTCCAAAACTCATCTCGTTTTCCTGTTTATTTAATTCATCCATTTTTTCTATAACCTCCTTAATAATCCAGTCGGGTGTTGATGCCCCGGCAGTAATACCAATTTTATTTATCTTTCCGACATCAAACGAGGGCAGCTCATCCGATGTTTCAATAACTATTGTCCAATTGCATTTTTTCTTACAAATATCATATAGTTTACGAGTATTGGAACTGTTTCTACCCCCTATCACGATCATGGCATCAACTTTACCCGCTAATTCTTCAGCTTCCTTCTGACGGGTTATAGTCGCATTACATATTGTATCAAATTTTATAACATTTTCAAATTTTTTATTTAAATATTTATTTATTTTTTCCCACTTTTCTCTTGTTATTGTAGTTTGGGCAACTACACATATTCCCTTTTCCCCGGGTACAACCTTGTCCGCGTCTTCCTCATTATCTACAATAAATGCCTTGTTGTCGCACCAGCCGTTTGTTCCCTTGACTTCCGGGTGTTCCTTGTCCCCTACTATTACTATATTGTATTCTTCTGTATACTTTTCCTTAACCAGAAAGTGAATTTTTTTAACATGTGGACAGGTTGCATCTATAATATCAAAGTCTGATTTTTCAAGCTTTTCTGCGAGCTCCTCGGTTATTCCATGAGTGCGTATTACCAGAAATCCCCTGCCTTTATTATTATCGACATTATCTAAAACATCAACACCTTTTTTATTCAGCCTGTCCACAACCTGTTCATTGTGAATTATAGGCCCAAGTGTATAAATCCTTTTTTCTTTTTTATCAACCAGATCTTCTATAGTCTTTACTGCCTTGTCAACTCCGAAGCAGAATCCCGCCGTACGGGCTATTATAATATCCAAGCTTATTCCTCCATAAGACTGTAAACCTTTTTCATGATATTTGCGCTCATCTCGGAAAGTTCCGCACTTGTATATTTTTTTGTGCTGTCTGTGCTTAGGTAATACGGTTCTCCAAATACTACCCTTACCTTGCTGAACAGCCTGTAATCTCCCTGAAGAGCAACCGGCAGTACGGGAACATTGCCTTTTACGGCTATCATTGCAGCACCCGGTTTAGCTTTTAATATTTTGTTCTTTTTCCCCTTTGATCTGTGGCCTTCAGGAAAGGTACCTACTATATGTCCTTCCCGAACCAGTTGGATAGCCGTTTTAATGGCTTCTATGTCGGCTGTGCCTCTCTTTACCGGGAAAGTACCAAAATACTTTATTATCAAATTTATTACCGGTATTCTGAATAATTCTGCCTTAGCCATATAATGTATCAGTCTCGGTATCTTAAAGCCTATAAAAAACATATCCAGCATTCTTACGTGGTTGGAACACAAAACTACCGCGCCTTTTGCCGGTACTGCCTCCCTGTTTATGACCTCAACCCTGTATATTATTTTAAAAACGAATCTTATCAAATATCTTATTGCTTGTTTCATATTTTTCTCTTTACCAGCGAAATTATTTTATCGGCAACTTCCTCTATGGTCATTTTTGTAGTATCTATTTGAACCGCATCCTCTGCCTTCGATAATGGCGCAAATGCACGGCTGCTGTCGTTTTTATCCCTTAATTCGATGTCTTTTTTAACTTCCTCAAGATCTATATCGGTAATTCCCTTTGCCTTCTGTTCGTTATATCTTCTCATTGCACGTTCCTCAATAGATGCTGTAAGGAATATTTTTAAACTTGCATTAGGAAGAACGTATGTACCTATATCCCTGCCATCCATGACAACTTCGTTGCCGGCGGCTATACCTCTTTGTATTTCCACCATCTTGAGACGAACCTCGGGAACTACTGCAACATCCGACGCAGCTCTGGACACTTCAGGTGTTCTTATACATTCACTTACATCTTCCTTATCCAGATAAATTCTCTGTTCATTGTCCCTGTATTTAATGCATATATCTATGCAGTCAGCCACCTTGACCAGACTTAGCCTGTCTTTTGTATCGATACCTTCCTTCAGTGCTTTTAAAGCTACCGAACGGTACATTGCCCCTGTATCGAGATATAATATTCCAAGTCTTTTTGAGACTATTTTAGCTATGGTACTTTTTCCTGCTCCAGCCGGTCCATCTATTGCTATGTTCAGCATTGACAAGCTTAACCCCCGTTCATTCCAGCGTTAATCCTGACTAAGGTCAGGTCTTAAACTCCTGGCTCCCTTTAAAAATACATGTTTTATATCTTTATTATCCTTTTCGGTATTTATATGCATCATAACTCGTATACATTTTTCCAGACTTCCGGGTACCGGAATCTCATTGGAACACATCAGCGGGATGTCTGTCCACCCCATGCTTCTGGCTGCAACTGCCGGAAATGCTGCATTAAGATCATTTGTTACAGTAAATATTATGCTGATTATGTCATTTTCCCGGATAGAATTCTTCTCAACTATTCCTATAAGCAGTTCCCTGGTTTCATTCAAAATATCCTGTTCCGTGTTTGCGCTGCATGTAACCGCTCCTCTGATTGCTCTAACCTTCATAACCTATACCATCCTACCGTTCTGTTTTTTATACTGCCCTGTGGCCAAGACCTATTGCAATTTCATTAAGATGCAGAAGACCTATTCCAAAGAAAATTGCCACACTTACGTGGTCTTTATAACGTGCAATACCGATTTTCCCGCCTACATTCAGACCTATCGCCTTTGGCATGATCTGCGAAAGAGCTTCACGTGTTGCACCTGCTACTGCTCCTTCCTCAAGATGGCTGTCTACTATGACACCTTCCCTTTTGGATGATACAACTGCCCTTTCAACAATTTTCATTACCGAGGCGATAAATTCTCCGCCGTAATCGGCTGCCGCTGTGTGAATACCAATTTTGGCATATTCGGTCTGTAGAAGTTTCTCATCATTTCTATCGGTTGTCAGGGCAATCTTGATTGCTGCTGAAGCAATTTCCTTACTGCCGAATTCCTTGTTGTCAATTGCCTTATTCATTGGTATACCTCCAGCATTTACCTGTTTTTCTAATATGCACGCTTATTTTATTATATAGTAAGTATATATTTAAAACAATATCAACATATCGAATTTAGCCAAAGCTTTTTGGGCTTAAACTATCAATCCATCTGAACTTTTATAAGCTTTTTTATTCCAATACTGCTTTGCACTCTTTTCCCTATGCACTGGGAACTGACATTGCCTGTACAGGATACAATCTCAACATCGGCAGGAGAAATCGAAGTACTTGAATCGATTTCTATCACATCACCTTGTTTTACCTGTACTGAAAGTTCCTTGCCGGCAAAGGCAGCTGCTTCGGTTCCATTAACCAGAACCCTGACGCTTCCGTCCACTTCTCCTCTTAATAATGCCAGTTCAACTGTTCCATGATCATACGTATATTCTTCAGAGGCAAGCTGCGTTCCTTCATATTCCCCGTTCACCGTAAGATAGGTCCTTATTGTCGGGTTTGTCAGAGCAGCCTGGACAATTACAAGAATTACAAAGGTTATTATCAGGGAAAGATAAAGCAAACGTTCAATGCTCACCTTTTTATTCTTATTTTTAAAACCGTTTTTCCTGTTTTTTTTGTATTTGTAATATATCATTTTCATAAAACCACTCCCCGCTATAAATAAGTATTACCTTTAATTTTTTATTAATTTAGTTTTTTGCTTTTAATTTTATTTGCAGCCAAATTAAAAAAGAGCCTATTTTTAAATAGACTCTAGAATATTAATATGCCGTTTTCAATTAAATAATACTGGGCTAAACACTCATTCCGGCAACATAACCGGTCGAAAATGCTATTGTAAGGTTAAACCCTCCGGTATAACCGTCCACATCTATTATTTCACCCGCAAAAAACAGGCCTTTTATGAGTTTTGATTCCATTGTAGACGGATTTATTTGGTCGGTATCCACACCACCTGCGGTGACTATGGCTTCTTTAACCGGTCTTGCTCCTGTTATTGTCACTTCCAGGTTTTTAAACAGCCTGACAAGATTTTTTCTTTCATCCTTTGTTATCTGGTTTACTGTTTTGTCCGGAGCAATCTTGGATAAGGCAACCATTACCGGCACCATTTTCTTAGGAAGCAGTTCGTCAAGAGAGTTCTTGAATTGCTTGTTTGAAAACAGTTCAAAATCCCTTCTTATACGCTCATCCAATTTTTCCTCGGTCAAAGCAGGCTTTAAATCAATCGAAAGCTTTATGTCACGGTAGTTATAATCCAGTATATGTCTGCTTGAGCTTAAAATAATTGGACCGGAAACCCCGAAATGCGTGAACAGCATTTCACCGAAGTCATTGTATACTTTTTTTCCGCTTTTGTTATACATTGTTATACCGACATTTTTCAGCGATAGCCCCTGCAGTTCCTTTACCCATTCCTCGCCTGTAATCAGAGGGACAAGAGACGGCTTTTGTTCAATTATTCCATGACCCAGCTTTGAAGCCATTTTATAGCCGTCACCCGTGGAACCTGTGCCCGGGTATGATAAACCTCCTGTGGCTATCACCACCGAATCACATTCCACCTTCTGTCCTGATTTAAGCACTAATCCTGTAACTTTTCCGTTCTCGGAGGTTACTTCCTCCACAGGTGAGTTTAATCTTATTTCTACACCATTATTTTTTGCAAATTTAATAAACACATCCAGCACGTCATGTGACCTGTCGGAAACCGGAAATATCCTTCCACCGCGTTCTACTTTGGTTTTAAGGCCGTTTTTTTCAAGAAATTCCACCAGATCCGTATTTGAGAAGGTGTAAAATGAGGAATATAAAAAATTCCCGTTTCCGGGAATGTTTTGAATCAATCCTTCAATATCAGTGTTATTGGTTATATTGCATCTGCCTTTTCCCGAAATAAGAATTTTCTTACCTGTTCTTTCGGTCTTTTCAAAAAGTACAACATCCAACCCTCTTTGGGCAGCTATGCCTGCAGCCATTAATCCGGCAGCCCCGGCACCTATTACGGCAACTCTGTTTTTCATTTAATAATCAACCTTTTTGTGAGGGTCCAGGTTATCATATTTCTCGTATACCTGGTATTCATCCCATATTTGTTCAAGCTTTTCAAATGTCTCATAAACCTTCTGCTTGCGTTTCATACCTACGGCAACAATAATCGAATTTATTACACTCAGCGGTGCAACCAGTGAATCGACAAACGATGCCATATCGCTTCTTGCATATATTGAATAATCAGCCTGTTCGCTAAGAGGTGACTGCTTGTTGTCCGTGATGGCTATAACAGTTGCTCCCTGGCTTTTTACAAACTGCATGGCTTTTATAGTCCTTTTGGAGTACCTCGGAAAGCTTATGCCTATAACGACATCGCCCTTGGTAGCCCTTATAATCTGTTCAAACATTTCAGATACACTTGTAGTATGCACAAGTTTTACATTTTCAAATATAAGATTGAAATAAAAACCCATAAAACTTGCAAGAGCAGCCGAGCTTCTTACCCCGAGTATATAAATTTTATTTGCGTTCAAAATGCTTTCTATAATATTGTTGAAGCTGGTCTGATCGATATCCTCAAGGGTATTCTTGATTTTTTCCATATCCGCCTGGAGAACACTTTTCAAAATATTTTCTTCATTGATTCGGTTGGATGACACTTCCATTCTTTGTACGGCAGTCAGTTTGCTCTTTATAAGCTCCTGCAGTTCCTTCTGCAGCTTTGGATATCCGTCATAGCCAAGTTCTATAGCAAAACGGACTACGGTCGATTCACTGACACCTACTATATCTCCCAGCTTAGCCGCAGTCATAAATGCTGCTTTATCGTAATGATTTATAATAAAATTGGCAATCAGTTTCTGGCCTTTGCTGAAGTCCTTTAAGTTGTCCCTTATATTTTGAAGCAGGTCTAGATTATTGTTCATTGTAACCTCCACCTTAATAACTTTTTTGTTCTTAAAAACGGAATAGCATCATATGTTATTTTTTATAATTATAATATACCATTTTTTGAATTTTGAAAATCAATATCTTGCAAAAATAATAAACATTTTATGTCTTTATATTTTAAGGATATTCTGCAAATAATATCAGGATGAAAGGGAGAATATGATGATACAGATTGATGATGCGGGAAGCGGCAGTTTTGTAGGCGGTACTTGTATTGGAATATATCGTCCCGAAACAAATGAATATTATTTTGATATAATCCCAGTTGAACTTTATTCAAAAGAAAATTTCAAAAAGAAGTACTATCTTGATGAAGTAGTCAATATCGTTGAAAAAGCTTTTAGAGCATTAAAGGTATCCAAGGATGAATTTATTGAAATATGCCAGGGCTACATGTTTGAAAAATTGAAGGAATGGCTGGATACCAACCTGTTCAGCTGGAAAAGTACCAAAATTACCGGCAGGCTGCAGGAGGTTGTTGAAAAGAATTTTGAAATCTACACTGAAAAACTTGGCTTGCCTGTCATGTATATTAAATATACACAGTATCCCTTTCACTTCCATAAGCTTCTCAGATGGGTTTTTGCCGATTTCCCCAACAGAATTGAGATATGCAAAACCGGCTGGAAAAGCTGGCAGAAGATAGAAGGAATCATACCCGAAGAAGATGAGGATATAATTTACAATCCGAATATCTACTGTATGAAATGTGGAAAGCATATAAAACCCGGCAGCAAGATTAAAATCCTTCGTTATAACAGCAACAAGGAGAATTATATTTATATGCATAAAAGCTGTAAGGCTTTATAAATTCTTAGTTCACCAGCTTTAATTGTTTATATAACGGAACAGCAAGTATTACTGTTGCAGGTCCCAGAAAAAATGAAATTATATTCCCGCCTTTGTTAAAGGAATCCAGACTGATATTAGTTTTACTATATTCTCAAATCTCTCGCTGAAAAAAACTTATAGGTCATACCAAAGGTCACCGCAATTATCAGGACGGAGAACGCCAGGAAGCCTAAACCGAATGCACCGCCATACATTAATGTATCAGGAGAAAAATATTTGAATGGTGTAAGAAATTTTAAAAAATCGATTTTACCGCTGACATCAATCAATTCCGCCAGAATGAACGTAGTAAGCAGTATTCCTGTAGAAACTGCCGTTGCTGTTTTGGGATTTTTGCTGATAGCAGCTATCCCTGAACCCACGGACATAAATATCAACTGGACAATGAACATTCCTATCATTAATTTGGTTATATCCCCGCTCACAGCCTCACCTTTTGAATATTTTCCTACCAAAGCCAAAGATGAGATAAACGTAACCAAATTTAATATTACAACATTTACTAAGGCAGCTGATAATTTTGAACTAATTATACTTGTTCTCGAAACAGGTTTGACAAACAGAAATTCAGAGGTTTTATCCCTTTCTTCCTTTGAAATTATATCAGCACCTAACATAGCTGCATGAACTGCCGCCATTAGCTGTATGAATAAAAACATTACGGCAAAATATCCGCTTACTTTTGCGATATCAAAAGTTCCCATACCGAAAATTGCCTTGAGTGATTTGGGAAAATCGTTCAAAAGCTCGCTCATTGATTGTCCTGAAGAGGACAGGCCTTCATATTTCCCCATGCTGGCAGCTATCAGAAACACCATACATATACACCATATAATCAAAGATTTTCTATGAGCTTTTAATTCTCTTAAAAATATATTCATAAGCTAACCTCCCTCAAATACTAATTCTCAAGCTGTGTAAATTACGTTTTGCTAAACTGCATGAATATCTTTTCGTGAATAAATGATATAACTTGCTGTTATAGCAGTTGCTATAAAAATGAATTCAATTACTAGAAAAACTGTTTCATACGATGCATTTTTTATTATATAAGCATTGTCAAAGTATTTGAAAGGAGTTATATACCTTACTGCCTTATCCCCTAAAATTGAACCAATCATGCTGATAACAAAAAATCCGAATACTGTAGCAAGAGAGACCGGAAGAACCGACCTGATTTTTCTTGCCGCTACAGATATAAATATTCCTAACGCAGCCAACATCAATTGTATAAAGAATAAGGTAAGCGAAACCATTACAAATATTTTAGCACTAAACGAAGCTTGTTTAACTGCTGAGGCAATGATAAAAGAAATTGCCGTAAATACTATGTTGGTAACTATCAGTGAAACTAACGCTGACATAAGCTTTGCAGTCATGATTTGTTTTCTGCTAACTGGTTTGGTCAAAAGAAAATCTGCTGTTTTATCTCTTGTTTCCTTTGATAGGATTCCCAATCCGAGATTCATTCCCTGGACTGCTCCACACAACATTATATACATGAAAAAGAAGGAATAGAAACCCAACAGGGTAGTTACATTGTCAATAGAAAGGCCTAAAGCCTTTTTCACAGCATCAGGAAATGATGCAAGCGTTTTTTTAAATGTTTCTGCGTCGTTGTATATTCCCGGATAAATGGATAGAAACAGCAGGCTTATGGCTACCATCGAGCATATCCATATAATAGTCGGCTTTCTGGCAGACTTTAGCTCATGGATGAATATATTCATACCTTTCAGCCCTCCTTTTCATAATAATGCATAAAGATTTCTTCAAGGTCAGGCTCCTCTATATAAAGATTGGCAATATCAACTGAAGAGATTTTTTTCATAATTTCGTTGATATTTCCTTTAAATAAAAAGGTTATGACATTATCCTTAACAGACAGGTTATTTACGCCTTTGATTTTAAAATAATTTTTATCTATGGAAGTGTCTATTTCAATTTTGAATTTTTTATAGTTGTTATCCTTTAAGGTACTCATCTTCTCAAGCTTTATTATTCTGCCTTCCTTGATAATTGCAACTCTGCTGCACATTTTCTGTACCTCGCTTAAAATGTGGGAGGAAAACAGTATTGTAGTACCTTTTATATTCTCTTCCCTGAGCAAATCGAAGAATTTCTGCTGCATTAGTGGATCAAGGCCGCTGGTAGGTTCGTCAAGTATTATGAGCTTAGGGTCATGCAGGAGTCCCTGTACAATACCTACCTTCTTTTTGTTTCCAAAGGATAGATCATCTATTCTCTTTTTAAGATCCAGATCCATGATCTCGGCAAGTTCCTTGATTCTTTTGCTGCAGTCCTTTTTATAAAAACTTGCAGAATAATTCAAAAGGTCAATAACCTTCATTTTGTCGTAATAAAACACTTCAGAAGGTAAATATCCTATTTCCTTCTTTATTTCAGGCCCGAATTCCCTGCAATCCTTTCCGAAGATTTTCGCACTTCCCGAGGACGGGCTGATCAGAGATAATAAAGTTCTGATAGTAGTTGATTTCCCGGCACCGTTAGGCCCGATAAAACCGAATATTTCTCCTTCCTCGACATTAAAGCTTACGTCGATTATGCCTCTTGACTTGCCATAATTCTTAGTAAGATTCTTTATCTCTATAACATCCATCTTTACTACCTCCTCAATTTCTCCTTATTTAAATTGATTTTTTTATTTATAGAAACATATCTTGAAAAATTCAATATATTCATCTGCCTTATCATACAACTTTTCAACTTCTACTTTTTTATTCAAAAACCTGGCTTTTCTCAATTCCTGTTCCAGCATGCCTTCAAAGGTCCATTCAATAACCTTGAGCACTTTTGACGCATCTATGCTGTCTCTGAATTTTGAAGTGTCTATATTTTCGAACACTTTATTAAAACCCGCACTTACAAGTTCATTTTTCATAGAATCCATTTCATCTTTGACTTTTGCTGATGCTTCCGTTACTGCCGACTGCATGAATTCAAATATTCCGGGATATTTATTTATAAGACCCAGCTTTATTATTTTAGACTGCTTGGTTAATTCAAAAATATCCCTTTCATTCATGTCAATCTTTCCATAGAATTCATTTGAAAACAATTCAACACTATAATTGAATAAAAACATGAACAGTTCTTTTTTGCTGCCGAAATAATGGAAAAGTAAACCTTTTGAAATGTTTGCTTCTTTGACCATTTCATTTGTTGATGCATTGTCAAAACCCTTTTGAGCAAATTCCTTCATCGCAGCATTAAGAATACGTTCTTTCTTTTCTTCATCTATGCTTAAAAAATTTGAATTAATCATATTCACCTTCTATCAAATGTGATTGACCACTCTGGTCAATATTTATTCTATCATCATTGACCAACCTGGTCAATATGTTTATAAAAAAAAGAGCCTATTTTAAGGCTCCCCTCCATAAAGTTATCTATATATTTTTTGTCTTTTTATATAATATCATATTTTAATATTATTTCCACATATCCTGACTGCCTGCAACCCTTCTGTATGAACGTACTACAAGCCTTACACCAGGTTCGGTATCGATGGAAGAAACGGCTGCTGCTATTACAGCTGCTATTTCATCTTCATTTTTTGCCTGGTCCTTATTGTTCTTTGCATCACGTTCCTTGAAGAACTTTTCAGCTACCTGTGGGAATAAAGCATACGAAAGTACATCTTCATCCTGCTTTATATAATCCTTAATCTCTTTTCTGATACTTTCAAGCTCGGGGGCAATTAAATCAGCCGGTCTGCAGGTAATAGGCTTTTCGTCTCCAAGTATCTGCTTTGTAATTTCTTCGGGAATTGGTGCCGGCGTTTTACCGTATTCACCCTTAACTAAAGCTTTGGATTCCTTTGGAACCATCTTGTATCTCTCACCTGTGAGTACATTTAAAACAGCCTGAGTTCCGACAATCTGGCTGGTAGGAGTAACAAGCGGAGGATATCCGAAATCCTTTCTTACTCTGGGAACTTCCTTGAGAACTTCCTCAAATTTATTGAGAGCATTGGACTGCTTCAATTGTGACACCAAATTTGAAAGCATTCCTCCCGGTACCTGGTATTTAAGTGTATTTACATCAACTCCCATAACCTTGACATCCAAGAGTCCGCTTGCAATATATTTTTCCTTTATAGGTCTGAAATAGTCTGCTATTTCGCTTAAAAGCTCCAGATCCAGTCCAGTATCATACTGTGTGTTCTTCAATGTGGCTACCAAAGGCTCTGTTGGCGGCTGAGACGTACCCATAGCCATAGGGGATATAGAGCAGTCAACGACGTCCACCCCTGCCTCTATAGCCTTAAGATAGGTCATTGATGCTACACCGCTGGTATAATGGGTATGAAGCTGAATAGGCACCTTGACAGATTCCTTGAGAGCTTTAATAAGCTCGTAGGCAGCGTAAGGAACCAAAAGTCCTGCCATGTCCTTAATACATATGGAGTCTGCGCCCATATCTACAAGCCTTAATGCGTCCTTTACAAACATTTCGTTTGAATGAACCGGACTGATTGTATAGGAAACGGTAGCCTGAGCATGGCCGCCTTCCTTCTTGCAGGCCTTTATTGCAGTTTCAATATTTCTCGGATCATTCAGCGCATCAAAAATTCTGATTATGTCTATACCGTTTTCTATTGATTTTTTTACAAAATATTCAACAACATCGTCGGAATAGTTCTTGTAGGCTAGAAGGTTCTGGCCTCTCAAAAGCATTTGGAGCTTTGTTTTTTTAACCCTGCTTCTTATTGTTCTGAGTCTTTCCCATGGATCTTCATTGAGAAATCTCAGACACGAATCAAATGTCGCTCCGCCCCATGCCTCGAGTGAATGATAACCGACGCTATCAAGCTTTTCAAGAATCGGAAGCATATCTTCTATCTTCATTCTAGTGGCTATCAGGGACTGGTGTGCATCTCTTAATACAGTTTCGGTAATTCTTACTCCAGCCATATTACAACCTCCATAAATAAATTACGACTCAAAGCAATTAGTATAAAAGCTTGATAGACGAGTAGTGCAAGGAAGACAAGGTTTAAAAACCGGAGCATATTATTTGGGACATTCCCTGCTTCTCAGGGTGTGTCCCATAACCTTATACTGTGAGGATTTTTACAACCGCAGTCTGACACAGCAATACGAAGTCTAGCAAGTTTTTATCATGCAAGGGAAACCATTACATCCCCTACATTAACTGCCGTACCCTTAGCTACATTAACCGATGCAACCTTGCCGTCGGCCGGTGCTGTAATTTCATTTTCCATTTTCATTGCTTCAAGAACCAAAAGAACCTGACCCTTTTTAACAGAGTCTCCTGCATTTACATTAACCTTGAGAATCGTTCCAGGCATTGGAGCTTTTATTGATGAAGCGCCTTCAGGTACCTTATCGCTTACCGATGCAGGTGCTGCTTTAGCTGCTGGTGCTGCAGGAGCCGGTGCGGCTGCCTTTACGGCTGCAGGCTGGGCCTGAGCCTCTGCTTTAATTTCTTCTACTTCAACTTCGTATTGATTTCCATTAACTTTTATCAAAAACTTTTTCATAAAATCCATCCTCCAATAATTAAATTTAAGAGATTTCAAATTTATTTTGTACATTATGCTTCTTTTAGAAAAAATCAACTGGCAAAATACCTATAAAATCTAAGTTACAGCGGAATATTTCCGTGTTTTCTTGTCGGCTTTGCTTCCTTTTTGCTGTTAAGCATTTCAAGAGCGTTAAGTACCCTTATTCTTGTAGCATTTGGTTCTATTACATCATCAACATAGCCTCTTGAAGCTGCAACATAAGGATTTGAGAATTTGTCTCTGTACTCATCTATCTTCTGCTTTCTTGTTTCTGCAGGATCAGCCGATGCAGTAATTTCTTTTCTGAACATTATGTTTGCCGCACCTTCCGCACCCATAACTGCTATTTCAGCCGTCGGCCATGCAAATACCATATCGGCACCGAGGTGCTTGCTGTTCATGGCAATGTAGGCACCGCCGAAAGCCTTTCTTGTAATAACATTTATCTTGGGCACTGTAGCTTCCGAGAAAGCATAAAGCAGCTTTGCTCCGTGCCTTATTACTCCACTGTGTTCCTGGCCTACACCCGGAAGATAACCAGGTGTATCTGTGAAGGTGACAAGCGGTATATTAAAGGAATCACAGAAGCGTACAAATCTTGCACCCTTATCTGCTGAATTTACATCCAGTACCCCTGCCATATAGTTAGGCTGGTTTGCTACAAAGCCTACTGTTTTTCCGTTCATTCTTCCGAAGCCTACAATTATATTTTTAGCGAAGTGTTCCTGAACTTCGAGGAAATCTCCGTTATCTGCAATATTTCTTATAACATCCTTCATATCATATGCTTTATTTGTATCATCGGGAATTATACTATCCAATTCGGAAACCAATCTGTTAAGATCATCCGAACATGAGTAAACCGGAACTCCTGACGTATTGTTATCCGGCAGGAAGCTTAAAAGTCTCTTTATTCCGTCGATGCATTCCTGTTCGCTTGAATATTTGAAATGTGCAACACCGCTTTTTGCATTATGAATATCTGCACCGCCAAGTGTTTCAGTTGTTACATCTTCTCCTGTAACGGACTTTATAACCTCAGGGCCTGTAATACACATGTAACCGGTTTTTTCAACCATAAGTATAAAATCGGTTATTGCAGGAGAATAAACCGCGCCACCGGCACATGGACCCATAATTACCGAAATCTGCGGAATTACGCCTGATGCGCGTGTATTTCTGTAAAATATATCACCGTAACCTTTTAAAGAGTCTATGCCTTCCTGAATTCTTGCTCCGCCCGAGTCATTCATACAGATAAAAGGGGCTCCTGTCTTCATCGACATATCCATGACCTTTGTTATCTTACTTGCATGAGCTTCTCCAAGCGATCCGCCTATTACGGTAAAATCCTGTGCAGAGGCAAATACCAGTCTGCCGTCCACAGAACCGTAACCGGTTACTACTCCGTCGCCGGCAATTTTCTTTTTTTGCATGTCAAAGTCTATACCCCTTGTTTCAACAAATGCATCAACTTCAACAAAGGAGTTTTCATCAAACAACATTAGAAGTCTTTCCCTGGCTGTCAGTTTTCCGGCCTGATGCCTCTTTTCAATACTTTCCTTACCGCCGCCCAACTCAATTTTATCCTTGCGTTCCTGCAGTTGGTTTATTTTGTTTGCTGTTGACATCAAATCCACCTCATATTCTATTATTGTTACTATTACTTTCAGGATATGGTTTTATTATATGATATTATTACCAGGTGCTAATTATTATCAATTATATATTAATTTATGATTTAATGCAATGATTTCCTGTCAGAAGAGCTTTTCAATGCATACCAGTATAGGCGGGCAATTTACCTGGTTTACAAACTCTGTCGCCATTACTGTAAACCTTTTTGAATCAATATGTTTTATATAATCCATTATATGATTCTTCTCATCAAATCCGCTGTCACCGCCATAGTAAACCACCATTGAAATCAGTCCGTTTTTTTCTATAATATCCATTGCTTTATTTAAAGCTTCCTCAGTAGAGTCCGCTTTGGTGTCGATATTATGGTCTCCGCCGGGGAGATATCCAAGGTTGAACATAATTGTACGAACCTTGCCTTCTATATATAAATCCATATTATGATGGCTGTCATTAATTAGTGTTACCCTTTCAGTCAATCCTTCCTTTTCAAGCTTTTCCCGGGTACGTTCAATGGCACATGACTGAATGTCAAAGGAATATACCCTGCCCTTTTCCCCAACCAAACGAGCAAGAAACAAGGTATCGTTCCCGTTACCCGCAGTAGCATCTACAACTGTATCCCCTTCCTTAACCACCATTGTTACATATTCATGGGATTGTGCAAGGGAGTTTTTAATAATTTCGGTATCCTTTTTACTATCAAGCCGCATAAAATCATTCCTTTTTAAATTCTCCCCTCTCCTGATGTGGGAGAGGGGTTGGGGGTGAGGGTTATCTCCCCTCTCCTGATGTGGGAGAGGGGCCGGGGGTGAGGGTTATACCATCAATATTACATCCCTTATTATCTTGGCCGCCAGCACTGCCGTCCTGTCTGAGGCATCATAGGGAGGCGAGACCTCAACTATATCAAAGCCGACAATATTCAAGCCGTTTAACAGGTTTATACTTTCAATCAGTTCTTTTGATGAAATTCCTCCCGGTTCAGGGGTTCCTGTCCCATTTGCAAAGGCTGGGTCGGCAACATCAATATCCAATGTTATATATACCGGCTTCAGACCCAATTTTGGAATTACCGATTTTAGTGGTTCTATTACATCCAGCTTAAACATATTTGTATTTTCCCTGGCAAAATCAAATTCTTCCTTTGTTCCCGACCTGATGCCGAATTGATATATGTTCCTTCCAGGCATGAAATCTGTAAGTCTTCTTACTGCGGAAGCATGTGAGTTAGCGCAGCCCAAATAGCCTTCCCTCAAATCTGCATGGGCATCAAAATGAAGCACTGTCAAATCGTTTCCATATTTCTCATAAACCTTTTTAATAACCGGAACACTTATAAGATGTTCTCCGCCGATAAACAGCGGAAGTTTACCGTCTTCAATTATTTCGCCGGCAGCCTGTCCAATTAATTCAAGGCTTGCATCAACGTTCCCTATAGGGAGATCAAGATCACCGCAGTCAAAGTAGCTGCAGTCCAATAGATTTTTATCCCTGTAAACACTATACTCTTCAATACCTATTGATACTTCCCTTATTTTTTGAGGTCCGAATCTTGTCCCGGGTCTGAAGCTGCAGGTAAAATCCATGGGAACTCCTACCATAACTACCCTGGAATCCTGATAGCTGTCACAGCTTGCCATAAATTTTGTTGAAAGCGTCATGTCACCATTTTTAAGACTCATTTATCCTCCGTTTTACAATGCTTTGTAAATTACACTGTATAAATTGAATTTTTTATTTAATTTTACCAAAAAAGCTTTTTAAATATAAGCTGTTCAGTCTATATATAATGTTTTTCTTTCCAGACTTAAAGAGCAGCTTTATGCATAAAATAAAATATGATTGTCAACCTCAAAAGTTATCATATATGGTAGAAATTTAGTGAATTTTCATTTTTTAATATAGTATACCATTATTAAACTGTTGATGATATAATGTTCCTGTAGAAAGGGGGAAACTTAATGGAAGATTTCAACAACAGCGGCAATACACAAAACAATTCGGAATCTGAAGCAGTAAACCCTGAAAATCAGAATTCCAACAAACAAAACCAGGGATATCAAAACCCGAGTTATCAGAATCCGGGTTACCAAAATCCGGGATATCAAAATAATAATTACCAGGGTCAGGGATATCAGAATCCACACTATCAAAATCCGGGGTATCAGAATCCCGGTTATAACCCTAATTATCAAAATATGAATTACCAGACACCACCTGTAAATCCAGGATTCCTTTATTCCTTAAGCCTTAGCGGATGGGCAACCTTTATTGGAGTTTTGACCATAATTATAGGAGCTCTTATGTGTATTGGCTCGCTTATTAATGCAGCCAATCCAGCATACGCAGCCGGAGCTATAGTTTTTAACATTATAATTGGCTTAGGATTGGGAATAACCTTGATTTTTGGCGGTATCAACCTATTGAATGCAACTGATGCCATGAAAAAGTTTCTGCAGTTCAGAGACTTTGCAAAAGTGGCAGAAGCGTTTAAAAAGCTTAATCTTTATTTTATGATATTAGGTATAGCCGCTTTGATTTTTATTGTATTATTTATTATTGCTTTAATAATTGGCATAAGTGCATTAAATATTTCACATTACAATCTTAACGGTTTTTAATTGTAAATAAGAACCCCGGCTTTAAACCGGGGTTCTTAAAACATTTCAGAGACATAAATATTACCTTCAAACTTTTACCGTATTTATATTCTTACAATCTACTGTTTAATTTGGGGGGCGTACAGTTTGAATTACTCTATCCTTTATTTTTTTATCATATATGTTTGCTTCATGCTTATCAATACACTGCTTCTTCAGAAATCATTTTCTAAAAACAAACCTGTTACCCGTGCCGTACTTACGCTATTGAGTATAGCAGTCAGTGCTGACCTGTGCTTTGTTTTTTACAATGTGGGTTCTGTTATCCTTTCCCTATCGGACAACCTCCAGGTTTTTCTCAAAGATACTGTAGGACTTGTCTTTATTTACCGGAATAAATATTTTGATTACAGCTTTCTCTTATTCCTGATTCTTATTTTAAACTATATTTTATACAAAATCGAAACAAACTTAAGACCGGCTCAAAGATTGAATGCTGTTTTCATCAGTGGGTATGCAACCTTGAATAGAAGCAGGTCTATACACAGCAAACTTTTTATAGTTAATATCATTTGTTTTTCAGTTACAACGCTTGCTGCTATCCACAATTTTCTTTTTTAACACTATCTAGGTTTTAAATCCGTTGGTTTTCCCGAGTAATGGGTCAGGTATTTGATTTCCTCATTATTTAAATGCCTCCATCTGCCTTTTTCCAGTCCTTCAAGCTTTAAACCGCCTATACTTGTCCTTTCAAGCTTTATTACCGGATAACCTACGCTCTCGAACATACGTCTCACCTGACGGTTTTTACCCTCATGTATGGCTATTTTTAAAATACATGAATTCTTTTTCTTTTCCGTAATTTCAACCTTTGCAGGAGAAGTAACAAATCCTCCGATATCAACACCTTTCCTAAGCATATCAATTTCTTTTTCATCAGGGCAGCCCTCTACTTCGGCAACATAGACCTTTTCTATTTCATGACTCGGATGTGTCATAAGGTGGGTAAACTCCCCGTCATTTGTAAGCAGCAGTAATCCTGATGTATGATAATCCAACCTTCCTACCGGGTAAAGTCTTTCATCTATGCCCTCTATGAAGTCCATAACCGTAGGTCTTCCAAACTGGTCTTTTGCAGTAGTTACACACCCTTCAGGTTTATTAAGCATAATATATATTTTTTGATCTTCAACAGTTATTTTTTTTCCGTCAAGTTCAACCAAGTCTTTATCTGTGACCTTTACACCCAGCTCACTTACCGTTTTTCCATTTATTTGAACCCTTCCCTGTAATATCAATTCTTCGGACTTTCTGCGTGATGCAACACCGGCTAATGCAAGGAATTTCTGAAGTCTCATTTCACTCAAATATAACACCTCTCCAACATGTAAATGTTCCTCTTTTGTTAATTATAGCATAAAAAAATGAACTGCCTTTAGGCAATTCATTTAGACTGGCAAATGTCAGCTTTCTTCGTTTTCCTTTAATTTCTTATGATTGTTGTTGCTGTCCATTTCCTTCTTGACACATACTTTTTTTCTTATTGTTTCGTTAGCCTTGTCAATAAGGTCAGGAATCATATCCAATATTTTGTCAACAGAAGAATTGACATTTACAGGCAGCAGTTTTATTTCGCCGTTTCCAACAACCATGAAAGCCACCGGATTTATGCTAACCCCGGCGCCGCTGCCTCCTGCAAAAGGGTACTTGCCTGTTTGAACTCTGTTCTCTTCATCTTCACCTTCATCTTCACCTTCACCTTTTTTAGATGCAGAAGAATATTCTCCTCCACCTGCCGCAAATCCGAAAGCAACTCTTGAAATTGGTATTATCACTGTCCCATCGGGTGATTGTACAGCATCACCTACAATTGTATTGACATCTACCATTTCCTTTATGCTTTCCATAGCTGTAGTCATTAATCCCTGTATTGGATGTTCAGCCATTTAGCATCACCACCTGTCAAATTTTAATAGAAAGGAGTTTTATTCCTTAATCTTTTTCCCGCTTACAACTCTCAATTTTTTTACCTTTGAGACATATAATAATTTAAAAACTATGACTATAATATAGACAATTTGGGTTTTAAATATACAATTCAAATCAAGTTTTAATTTTTTTTCCATAAAATCCGGATTTATCATGATATCTTTTTCATAATCACCAAATCTGCTGGAGAAAAAGGAGATGACAATACCGACCAGGGTCCATGCTACACCTGTGCTGATACCGGTATAAAAAGCATCGCCCGTGCCTATATTTATGTGAATTTTAACCTCTTTTAGGTGTACTTTTTCTTCAATATATTTGCGGAGTATTTCTGTAGAATTGTATACTGCCATAAGATGAACGAATTTATCGTATAATTCGGTTATGCTTCTTTCTTTTTTTTGGAGATCTTCGTCGGCTTTACCGTCGCCTTTCTTTTTAATTCCTTTTGCTCCTACTTCCCGTTTTACTTTCAATTTTCCCTTTAAAGCAAAAAAAGTTACTGTAATATGGTCTTTGCCTCCATCAGCCAGATACATGATCTTGATATAAACGTTGAGCTTGAAGATAAGGACCAGCAGTAACGCTATTAAAAAAATAAAAATAACCGGAAAAAGCATTCCACACCTCATCTATAAAAAAGAAGAAAAATACTTCATTTTTTATAAGTGAAAATAAATTGAACTAAGTTCATTTATGCTTTAGAAGCTTAGTCCAATTATTAGTTATTTTTACCTTTTTTTATATTATTTACACATATTTTTAAATCTCAATAATTTCGGGTTCTTCAACCGACTCAAGAAGTTCAATTCCCTTTATGTCTCCGACCGATTTAAGTCCGAAGCATCTTAAAAACTCCTCAGTAACCTCATAAAGAATGGGCTTTCCCGGGCAATCCAGACGTCCGGCTTCTTTTATCAGGTTTCTTTCAATGAGCTTTGTTACGGAACTGTCCGAACTGACGCCCCTTATTTGCTCTATTTTTGCCCTTGTTATGGGCTGGTTGTAAGCAATAATTGCAAGTGTTTCGAAGGCTGCCTGGGATAGTCCCTGCTTCTGTCTGGGTTCAAAAAGCTTCTTGATATATTCGGCATGTTCTATTTTCGTACACAGCTGATAGCCGTTGTCTATCTCGCGTATTACTATTCCTCGGTTGATGTTCTGATGCTGTACTATCATATTGTTGATAATACTTTTAAGGGTCTTTTTATCTATCCCGATAATATCCGAAATTTTTTCAAGAGTTAACATATCACCGGCTGCAAAAAGCAACCCTTCGACTATTGCTTCTATTTCCGTAATTTCCATGACCGATTATCCTCCGTATACTTTATGGCATTATCTGCCCGACTTAAGTCAGGATACATTGTCATCTTCTGAAAAGAGCTCTCTTTCCAAATCCCTATAAACGTCGGAATTCCTGTATATCAATATGTCCGAGAACTGCTTTTTTTGCTCCAGCCTGGCTTTTTTCATCTTTGACAGCTCAAGAATTGCCATAAACCCTGTAACAACTTCAAGCTTTGATCTATGTTTGAAGGAGAATACTTCATTGAATTTAAAAAAGGTCCTGGTCATCAGAAGCCTTGCTATCTCCCTCATTTTACTCTTCATTGACACTTTTTCCTGCTGTACTATCTGCTGTATATCAACCGATTTGGTATTGATTTTACGCTTGTTCTTCTCAATTAATTCCTGATAAACCCTTCTTAGTTCTGTCGGTGACATATCAAGAACCGGTTCGTCCCATTCAAAATTCATGACTTCCGGAAGCTTGTAATATACATTTTCCCAGAGTTTCTCATGTTCTTTCAATATATTGGATAATTCCTTGAATTTTCTGTACTCTATAAGCCTGATAACCAATTCTTCCCTTGGGTCGGTTTCTTCTTCAGGGTTCTCCCTGTTTTCTGGAAGAAGCATTTTTGATTTGATATGAAGAAGAGTAGCAGCCATTACTAAGAATTCGCTGGCAACCTCAAGGTCCATCTGTTCCATGGAAAACAGATAATCCATGTACTGTTCGGTAATTTCGTTTACAGGAATATCATATATATTGAATTTGTTCTTTTCAATAAGATGAAAAAGCAGATCAAAAGGGCCTTCAAAATTCAAAATTTTTATCTTATAGGAACTACTGGCCAATACATTATCCATATTAATGCACCCTGTCCTGTTTTTAATTACCAGTCGATTTTCATAGCTTTTCTTACATCTTCCATAGTGCCGGATGCAACCTTTTTAGCAGCTTCATTGCCTTTTTCTATGACTTCTCTTATTATGGAAGGTTTTTTTAGAATCTCCTGCCGTTTTTCATAAATAGGCTCCAGATAATTCACCATTTTATCAGCCAGGTTTCTTTTACACTGTACACAGCCAATCTTTCCGCCTTTGCACTGTGTTTCTATTTCAGGCAGCTCGGCTTCGTTAAATACCTTGTGGAAAGCATAAACTCCGCAAACATCCGGATGTCCCTGATCATCTTTTCTTATTCTTGCAGGGTCGGTAATCATTGAACTTACCTTTTTTCTTACCGTATCAGGGCTGTCAGCAAGTGAAATGGTATTGCCGTAGCTCTTGCTCATTTTACGTCCGTCGGTTCCCGGCAGCACCTTGGCTTTTGTAAGTATAGGCTGCGGTTCGGGGAAGGTCTCACCATAAAGGTAGTTAAAACGCCTTGCAACTTCCCTGGTAAGTTCAAGATGAGGCACCTGGTCCTCTCCTACCGGAACAAAGTTAGCTTTATAGACCAGTATATCTGCAGCCTGAAGGTTGGGATAACCAAGGAATCCATAGGTAGTAATATTTTTATCCTTCATCTGTGCCAGCTGATCCTTGTAGGTAGGACAGCGGAACAGCCATGAAAGTGGTGTGGACATGGAGAATAAAAGGTGAAGCTCGGCATGTTCCTTAATGCTAGACTGCAGGAACATATTGCATTTTTCCGGATCCAGTCCTGCACTTAAATAGCTTATAACAAGTTCATCTATATTCTCTTTTATATTTGAAGTATCCTCATAGCCTGTAGTAAGGGCATGCCAATCAGCTATGAAAAAAAAGCATTCATATTCATTCTGAAGCTTTACCCAGTTTTCCAGTGCTCCGAAATAGTTTCCAAGATGCAGCGCACCCGTTGGCCTCATACCGCTTAAGATTTTTCCTTTACTCAAATAACTCATCCTCTCATGCTGCTTTATAAATAACATTATCAATTTATTTTAAACAATAATAGAACATCCTGTCAAATCTATATCAGTCTGACAAAAGGAACAATTACGGCCTTAATAATATTCCATAATAATTGCACTACCGGTCCCAGTATTGCATTTAAAACTCTGGGCATAACCAGTATGATCAGCAAAAATACCATTCCTATATAATTTTCATATTCCATCATTTTAAAATAGTACCTTGTTGGAAGTATTCCCGATAATATCTTGGAACCGTCAAGCGGCGGAACAGGAATCAGGTTGAATACGGCAAGGCTGAGATTGATAGTTATTCCCAAACCGCATAGCTCTATAACTGCATTTAAGAAATTGAATGTTGCATCTGACATCTGGTTTGGGACATGATTCCAAATATAATAATAAGGAATGGAAAAAAGTACGGCTAAAAGAAAATTTGATACAGGTCCTGCCAGGCTTACAATCATGGAACCGGCTTTAGGATTTTTATAATACCTTGGGTTTATGGGAACCGGTTTGGCCCAACCAAAGCCGAATCCATTCAAGCTTGAAATGACTATCATAATAGTTCCCAATGGATCCAAATGCCTTAAAGGATTTAGATTAAGCCTGCCCATATTCTTTGCGGTGGGGTCTCCAAG
The DNA here is from genome assembly GCA_030705825.1 of Bacillota bacterium. GTDB lineage: Bacteria > Bacillota > Clostridia > Acetivibrionales > JANLFN01 > JAUZPR01. The sequence continues at coordinate 26,480 of JAUZPR010000039.1, forward strand.
CTTGTATGATACAAAGGCATGAGAGAATTCATGGAAAACCAGTGAAACTAAAATTACGGGTATTAAACATATATAAAATGTTACAGAATTATTTGGCAACATTCAAACTGCCTCCAACCAACAGATTAGTTCTTCTATAATTATTATGGACTTTTTTCAGTTTCTGTAATCTTTACAAAAATAGAAGCTTTAATTAAAATATCATAATCCCACTTTTGCTGCAATAGAAAAGCTTCGTATCTTCTAAATTATGTAAGGTTTAATTATTTTTAGGTTTCTTTTTGGTGTATAATAATCGAGTGATATCTAAAATTATGTTATTATAAATTATCGGAGGACTGGGATGGCAAAATTAATATCTAAATATTTTAAGTTATCAATAATAATCGGA
>JAUZPR010000004.1 GCA_030705825.1 Bacillota bacterium
AGCCGGCATATGATGCAAAGACAGCAGGGGAATACACCTTCACAGGAACACTGTCAGTAGCAGGAGCAAGTATACCTGACGAACTTAAGACAGTAGCAGTGAAAGTAACAGTATCCCAGGCAGTAGTAGCATCAGTAGGCAAGATAGATGACAAGACTGTTGATTACGGATCACCGGCAGGACTTCCTCCAACAGTAGGAGTGACCCTGAACAATGGAGACAGTGTAACAGCGGATATAAGCTGGAATGCTGGAGAGCCGGCATATGATGCAAAGACAGCAGGGGAATACACCTTCACAGGAACACTGTCAGTAGCAGGAGCAAGTATACCTGACGAACTTAAGACAGTAGCAGTGAAAGTGATAGTATCCCAGGCAGTAGTAGCATCAGTTGATTCATTGGCTGATATCTCAGTAGATTATGGGACTTCTTTGGATACTGTGAAGACAAAATTACCCGGCAAAGTGGGGATTACCTTGAATAATGGTGACCTGTCACAGGCTGATATTACCTGGAATAGTGATAGCACAGGATATAGTTCAACCATACCTGGAAGCTACACTTTTACAGGAACATTGTCACTTACCGGAGTAACAGTACCCGTAGACAAGATGGCAACGGTAAAGGTTAATGTATCATACCCCGGAACCTACAACATAACAAAACGTGACGTAGGAGGTATTTCGGTATCTGATTTTACCATATCGCTTAATGGTGTACCCCAAGCTGCGTACTTCAACGTATATTATGTTTCGGAAAAATATCTGGTGAATCCAACAAATTCACCAATAGAAATCAGTGGTAAGCTGACATCAATGTCTGTCGTTTTTGGTAATACTGATAACCTGCAGGTATGGGTTTACAGTGATGCTGAGGGTGGTAACAAGATAGCAGAATTCACCTTGACAAAAGATGGCTTCCTGGTATCAAATACTCCTATGACTGCAATATACTCTGTTGACTTTAATGTGACGGACGGAACTAATCCGATAGCTGGTGCTAATGTCAAATTTAACGGTATTACTAAGCAGACAGGTGCAGACGGCCATGCAATATTTATTGGTGTACTGGCTGGAAATGATAAGGCATATAGTATAACTGCTGCAGGATATTATTCAGCGACTGGTAACGTTACTGTAAGCTCGAATAGTATAGAAACTGTTGTCATGGTTCTTCTTAAGACAGATAAGCCTGTCGTTCCTGAAACTGTCAGAGCAGGCGATAAATCAATAAGCGGAACAGCAGAAGCTGGTTCGGTAATAACTGTTGCAAGGGGAACTGATATAATTGGAACAGGTACAGCATTGTCAGACGGAAGTTTTGTAGTAACATTGAATTCAGGTGTTGTACTGAGCCAGGGAGATATATTGCTGGTAACTGCAAAATCAGCTGGCAAGCAAACTAGTGATGCACAGAGTGTAATCGTAACGTATGGCAATTCGACTATTAGTCCGTTATCTGCTACCTTTGACAAAAGAACAGACAGTATTAACTATACTGATATAACAATAACATTAAACTTAAGCGGTAATACTATGACCGGTATAACCAATGGGGCTTATACATTGGTATCAGGCACTGACTATACAATGACTGGTAGTACTGTAAAAATACTTAAGAGTTACCTTGGTAAACTGAGTATCAGTACACAGAATATGTTATTTAGTTTCAGTGCAGGAACTTCACAAACTCTAGCAGTTTCAATAATTGATACAGATTCAACCATAACTCCAACATCGGCATCTTTTGATCCAAGAAGCGGTAAGCCAAATAATGCCGATATAGCAGTAACAATGAACCTGAATGGAAATACTCTGACAAGTATTAAAAATGGTTCAACAACCTTGACAGGTACTCAATATACTCTGTCAGGTAATACTGTTACGATACTTAAGAGTTACTTGGCTACACTCAATGCAAATAGTACTCAGAATCTGGTATTCAGCTTCAGTGCTGGAGCTTCACAAACTTTGACGATTACAATAACAGATATTAATTCTACAATAAGTCCTACGACTGCTACATTTAACAAGCACAGCGGCAGAACTGGAAATAATGATATTACTGTGACTATGACTCTAAATGGCAATACTTTAACAAATATAACAAATGGTAGCTATACACTACATTCGAATACTGATTACACTATTTCAGGAAATACTGTTACCATTAAAAAGAGCTATTTGGGTACATTTGCTGCATATTCAACCCAATATCTTACATTCCACTTTAGCGCAGGTGCTAACCAAACATTAACAGTAACTATAACTTATAATTAACATGACAGACTGCGGGAAGCGTTAAATATGAATAACTTGCGCTTCCTGCAGTTTCTTTTTTTGTAGTAATTTTAATACAAACAAAGGGGGCATTTTATGAGATATAGAGGATTGAAGTTTAGATTTTCAGTTTTGCTTCTTGTATTTCTTATTATCTTTTTCACACAGTCATTCGCATTCACAATCTCGGACATACCGGACAATACCATAAAACTTGGTGATGACTTTTTTGACCTAAATTCCAATGCAATGAACGACCCTGCCGGTACTATTCCAATCCAGTCTCTATTGACACCCGGAATAAACCAGAATAGGGCATACTTTAAAATAGGCGGAAACTGGTATGACTTATTCAACCTGAATGGAGACCAGACACTTACACCTGAAAATGCAATGACTGCAGACCAGGTAAATGCAATCCAGGGCTTCGGTAAATGGTATAAAGCCGGTGACGAGGTTGTTGTTTTATCAGACCGTGCAATTAAAGAAATACCAGTATTAAAAGAAATAGCATCCGATAAGGGAACCGAATACGCCTCAATTAATTTGCCAAAGCAGGTGAAGGTGGTTCTGGATGACAACAGTACAATTGATGTCGGAGTAACATGGGATGCAGGTACTCCACTGTATAACAAGGATGTTCCGGGACGTTACCAGTTTTCAGGAACACTCGCTTCAGTTGAAGGTGTTACAAACCCAAATAATTTAAAGCCTTCAATAGAAGTAGAGGTAGTTATACCCAATTCTGATCCTAATCCAAACACTACCATGAACACATCATCAGGAACTACACTCTTTGAGTTTGATAACCAATCAGACTGGGTGAGTTCAACATCAGCCAATATAGAAATTGATCAGGCAAATTTTGTTTCGGGAACCGCATCCTCCGCATTATCTCCCTCGACACCTATTGCTATTTTAGATGCTACCGGGACTGCCACAAAGCAATCCTTTTTCCAGGTACAGACCAGCGGTAATATCGGAGACAAATTGAAGGACATGCAGAATATTGAATTCAATATATATGTACCTGATAAAACCAAATTTGACTATATGGTAATCAAATTTTACACCAATGATTTTCATAGCTGTTTCTATCAGAACGGAATTGGTAATTGGGAGGTTTCTAACGGCTGGAACAAGATAAGAAGGTCGGTCGGTGATTTCGAATACGTAGATAGTTCAGGAACTGCAGGTGTAAGTCAAATGTCTGCCATGAGCAGCATGAACAGTCTGGTACAAACTTCGGACGGCATTCCGGCAGTAAATGATCTCAAGACAAGCATGCAGAAAAGTATAAGCTTATTGAATAATACCATATACAAACAAAAAGCAGGAAAGAAATCGGCTTTGTTAAGTTCTGCAGCAGCTTCCGGCAGTTCATTCTGGGGCAATATCTACAGTATGGACGTTGACATTGCTTTTACTAATCCTAATTTGCCAACTGTTAATTTTGACAAAATCGCAATTAATGTTGCCGGTAATGCCAAATTGTTATTTACATTTGATGATTCCTGGTATGATGTAAAACAATATGCAGAGCCGATATTAACAGCCAACAATTTCAAAGCTACCCTTTGGACTTATAAAGACGGTGTACTTAATGAATCGGGAACAGGACCTTTAAATATTATGAGTGTTTCAGACATAAATTCTCTTTATGCAAAGGGATGGGATGTAGGCAATCATACCGTCGACCATCCTGATGACATTACTGCACTGTCACCGGAAAATGTAATAAGTGAATATAGGGATAATCAGACATGGCTTGACCAAAATGGCTGGACCAGAGCTTCGCAGCATGTGTGCTATCCGTCAGGAAGCTACAATGAACAGGTGATAAATCTTTTGAAGAGCATAGGGGTGAAGTCTGCGAGGACAACAGAATATGGAATTCAACCTACACCGGTATTCAATATGTACCGGCTGAAAATAGTATTTATCAGCAGGGATACACTGGTTTCCGATATTGAAAAACAAGTGGATGAAGCCGTTGCAACAGGTTCAACTATAATTTTCATGCTTCACAGGGTGGAAGACAGTCCAATTATGACAAACGATACTGAAGGTTACAATGCACTAGCTGTTTCTACAGCCAATTTCCAAGCTATTGTAAATTACGTCAAACAGCTGTCGGATGCAGGTTCCATAAGTGTAGAGACCATCAGCCAGTGGTATAACGAATACATTGGTAACTAAAACAAAAGTACGCACAAAAGTTGATAGTGATTGATGTGGGAGTAGCCTCTTATGGAGGCTATTTTCATGCATTTCAGAAGTATTTTAAAGGTAAAAAAGAACGGCTGCAGGGAAAAGCAGCCGTTTTGTTATAAGGAAGGTAACAATGGTTTTTATACTTGTTAAAACAAATCAGAGAATAGATCTTTTTTGGGTGACCATGGTGTATGGCTTATAAGTTTTGAATTATCACCATAAATATCAGATATGTCATTATTCTTTATCAAGCTGTCATCAATCTCAAAATACAGCTTCTTTCCAGCCATGTTCATCAGATTTGTTAAAATTTCCTCCATACTGAGTGACACGGAACTGCATACATTGTAGATTTCTCCTGGATATCCGTTCATTAGAATTTGCCAATATGCTTCAACAACATCTGCAATATGTAAATAGTCTCTCTTTGGTTTTATATTGCCTACTTTTATAATATCTCCGTCCTTAGCATTGTTTATCTGTTCAATAAAATTGCCAACCGCCAATTTTCTGGAGATACCTTTTCCTATTATATTGAAAGTTCTTGCAACATTCACATTGATTCCGAGGTTGTTAAAATAATATTGCGCAATTTCAGTTTGTATCAGCTTGGAAAAACCATATAAATTTACAGGTGCTGCAGGGGAGGATTCTCTTACGGGTAACTGTCGGGCATTTCCGTATTCTGCTGCAGAACCGATTAAAAGTATTTTTTCTATAACTATATTATTTTCTATAATTATTTCAAAAATATTTCGTGAGATATTTGCGTTAAGTTGATAATACTCATCAAATGATACGGCTTGGAAGGTACCTATCATATTTATCAAATAATTTGGTTTAAAGCTGACAATAATGTTTTTCAGGCTGTCTTTATCAAGAGGATTAACCTTTTCATACCATATCCATTTAAAATGGCTGTAATAGTAATCGTCCTTATCTACGCCGCAAATTGCGTATTTTTCATATAATTTATGTTTTTGGATAAAATCCTTAAAATGATAACCTGTAAAACTATTTGATCCTAGACATAATATTTTTTTCATTAGGAAGGAATACTCCTCTCTTTTCTCTAAAGATGGAGGTCGCTTTGTCATAGTCATCAAACCTTCCGATATCAAGCCAATCATAATCTCCTCTATAGCAGCCTATCTTTTTCCCATTTTGGCTTAATAGTGTTATTAAATCGGGAATATCCATCTTTAGGTTTTTAGGTATAAATTCAACAACATTTTTATTAAAAACATAAATACCCATACTTACATCAAAATTATAAATGGGTTTTTCTATGTAATTAAGGAATTTTTCATTTTCAGATTGAATAACACCAAGGTCTATCTTAACTTCCTTATTAAAAACCGAAATAGTAACATCATTTTCGTTTTTTAAATGAAAGTTATATAGGTCGTTGTAATCTATACTGGTTAAAAGATCCCCATTCATTACAAGGAAAGTATCTTCAAGGTTGTCAATGATAGAAATTGGTCCGGCAGTTCCAAGGGCACTTTCCTCGATTGAATACTCAATATCGATCCCATACTTTTCACCGGTATTAAAAAAAGCTATTAAAAGATCGGCAAGATAATTAAGGGATAACACAAAATTTGTGAATCCAAAATTTTTAAGCTGTTTCAAAATAATTTCCAGTATAGGAGTATCATCAATAGGCAGTAGTGGTTTCGGAATACAGGTAGTAAACGGTTTTAACCTGACTCCTTTACCGCCCGCAAGAATTATTGCCTGCATAAAACACCCTCCATTTTACATATTGAATATATCAGTTTTATATCTATTAATATTATGCTGTAACCATTCAATAGTTTCTTTTAATCCGGCACTTAAAGAATATTTTGGAGTCCATTCTGTAAGAGCTCTGATCTTACTATTGGAGCCCAAAAGCCTGTTAACTTCGCTTTTATCCGGCCTTAGCCTGATATCATCAGTTATGATTCTGGCTTCTGGGTTCAATTGGCGGCTGATTTCTTCAAAAATATCTTTAACCGATATCTCCTTTTGTGAAGCTATGTTTATTTCTTCACCAATAGCTGCATCTGCTTTCGCAATTGAAATAAAACCTGCTACGGTATCTTTAACATAATTGAAATCTCTTGTTGGAGTCAGATTGCCTAGTTTTATTTCCTTTTTACCCGCTAACAGCTGTGTAATTATAGTAGGTATTACTGCTCTGGCAGACTGTCTGGGTCCATAGGTATTAAAAGGTCGTACTATCGTTGTTGGAAGGTTATAGCTTCTGCAAAATGCTTCGGTTAGCCTGTCGGCTCCTATTTTTGAGGCTGAATAGGGGGATTGTCCCTGGTAAGGGTGTTTCTCATCAATTGGAATATATTGTGCAGTGCCGTATACTTCAGACGTTGAAGTAACAAGTACACGCTCAAGATTATAGTCTCTGGAGGCTTCCAGTATGTTTAATGTACCTTTAATATTTGTATCTACATAACTTTCCGGGGCATGGTAACTATAGGGTATTGCTATCAGTGCCGCCAGGTGAAAAATTATGTCAACTTTATTAAATGCCTCCCTTACACAATTATGATCTCTAATATCTCCGCTGAATACCTCGATCTCCTGCAATTTGGTTTTGTCTATGGTATCAAGCCATCCCCAGGTGTTTAAAGAATTGTAATACACGAAAGCTTTTACTTTAGCACCTTCATCTATGAGTGCTTCGACCAGATGGCTTCCTATGAACCCATCTGCACCGGTTACCAAAATGTTTTTTCCGCAAAGTCTCATTTGTTTTCCTCCTAAATAACTGAATAAAGATATATATTATGTATATTGTGGGTATAAAAGGAATATGTCTTTGGGGAAATTTTTATTATAGTAGAGAAAAAACATTGTCAATCCAAATTCGGGAACATCATAAATGCATATTTTTTGATATTTTTAAAAAATATTACTAGAAATACAATTGATATAATAAGAGAAAGTATTGATGCAGTCATAAAGCCTATGCATATTAAGTTTAAATGAACTAGATAAGTGATAATAGTAAGCAGTGCATTCAATGCTAAATAAATCAAAGATATAAGAAAAGCAAAATTCCTGGCATCAAAGTAAAGTATTACTATCATTGAAACATACATTAATAATGAAGAATTCATACCTAAAGTTAATATACAAAAGGTGTAATAGGAAGGAAAGCCTGTTTCAATATTTTTGCAGATTATAAGAGGCAATGAGAGCATAATTAATGTTATAATTGTCTGTATCAAAGCCAGTTTAATATAGCAATATTTTACAGTAACTTTTAATGAATATAAATTATAATCTATTTCATCCAAAGTACCATTGTTATTTATAGATAAATAGAATGCATTGCAAGAGGTATGCAATGAGGTTTCAAATCTTATACTGAAATATACCAATCCGGGAATGAAACCCAGGACAGCAAGATAAAAAGGCAGATCAAATCCGGTCTTAACTGTCAGGAACCCGTTAATAAAACTTCCGGTATCGGTAAATCTATAAAAGAGGGATAAAAAGTATAGGCTGAATGTATAGCAAAATCCTATAGTAATTAGGGAGGGATATTTGATAATATATCTTGTCCACTCCATAAAGTTGCCGTTTCCTTCTCCAAAAGCTTTCCTGATTTGATAAATCAGTATAATAGCGGTCAAGGCAAACCCTGAATCAAAGCTTAATAATATATAGTTCAAAGAAAATTGTGGCGGCACCTGCTTAATAAACAGCAACATCAGGACAATAAGTATATTTCCTGCAAGAAAACCTAGAGAAATGGATTTATAATTTTTCACGGCAGATAGGTAAATGGTTTCCAAGCTTATAATACTTACTATTGAATATAAGATTGACAGCATAATTCCATATTGGTATTTCATTCCTGCAAAAAGTATTAAGCTTATTGAAGCCGCTATGCTTAAAATAACTGCAAAAACCATGGCACCGTACAGTGATGGCATTATCTTTTGAAACTCCTTTTTGTGAAGGCAATCTGAAACATACCTTGTAAGAACCATTGAATATATGGAAGTCAGGATTGTTGATAAAATAAAGGAGTACGTTACTGTGGTTAATATCCTTTCAGAAGGAATTCCGGAGTATTTTGAAGTACCTAATATAAGTTGAATAATGAATACGGCTACTATACACATAAACATTGGCCCATTAAGTACTATTACTGCATAGCCATAGGACTTTACCGAATGTATCAGGCCATGTTTCCTGTCAATCATATTTCTTAATTTAAATCCGATTCCAGCCATTACCAATCACCTCTTAAACTATTCAGGACAATGCTTCTTCGTATACCTTCTTATATTCTGCCTGCATGTTTTTTATTGTGTAATATTTACTGACTCTCTGCTTTCCAACCTCACCCATCCTTTTACGCATAGATTCATCCAGAGCCAAATGTACAATTGCTTTGGCTATTGCAGTGGAATCCATAACAGGTACAAGGATACCAGCTCGGTCTTGGCCTTGGCTGGCACCGTAAACTAATTCACTGCAGCAGCCTACATCGGTAACAATAATGGGCTTGGAATAAGCCATGGCTTCAAGTATGGAAAGGGGCTGGCCTTCACTGATACTGGTCAGTATAACAATATCCATGGAAAATAAGGTGTGCAAATAGGTGTTGTAATCAACTCTTTTTGTAAAAACAACATCACAGATATTCTCTTTTTTTATATAATCCAATACATATTCAAAATATTCTTCATCTTCATTAGTAGGTCCCATAATAACCAACTTCAATGCGGGTACTTCTTTTTTAGCCAGTTTAAAGGACCTGACCATTGTTATAATATCCTTTATAGGTACTACTCTGGCAATTGCACCTAATACTATACTATCATCATAAAGCTTGTTATCGAAGGTCTTGTTATAATCCTCAACATTCATACCGTTGGGAATAATCAAAGTTTTTTGTATGTCTGCACCTATTCCAATCTGAATACTTCTGTTTCTTTCAAATTGAGTTACTATTCTTTGTGAAAATTCATATGCACATTTTGACATTGAAACGAAATATTTTACCCAAAGCTCTTTTGCATATCCCATTATTAAATTGGTCTTTATTATTTCCTCCTCTCTTTCCCTTGTATAAATGCCATGCTCTGTTAAAATAAAGGGTTTCTTTTTAAAATAATTCATTTTAGATGCAACAATACCAGGGAACCCGGCTGAGACACAATGGTATACATCAGCTTCGGGAACGTCCTCCGAAAGGACATAAAACTGGTATATGTACATTGTTCTGATTGACCACAAAAAATCATTGAACGGAGCATTCGGAAAGTCTGTTTTATATATATCCTGTACTATTTCATAAAATTCAGATGAATTAAAAAAGTCAATCAGATTATTTCCCTTGATTCTTTCAATAAATTCAAAAAGCATAGGCCAATCGGAATATCTTCCTGAAAAATGATTCGATAAAGCCTCTCTTTCACGATTGTCTTTGATAAAATGACGAGAAAGCCAGTGCACTTTCTTTTTTACAGGGGTATCCAAAAAGATTTCTTTAATATGTATCATATTATCCGGTATTTTACAGCTGTATTTACCTTTGTCTTTTTCTTTTGCACCTATGGCAAATGTTACAAATTGAAGGTCGGTAAAGCACTTGAGGAAAATATTCAACCAGCTGGTAATACCCCCGATCATATAAGGATAACTTCCTTCAGTAATTATGCATATCTTCATTAGCTTAATCCCTCTTATACATTTATAGAATTTCATTACGTAAGAATATTTCTGTTCCAGAAATTAACCATACCGGCTGCCTTATCGGTTAAAAGCAAATCTTTTTCGGATATTGCCTGCAATGTGTCAATAAAAATATTGGGGTTATTACTCAAATAGCAAAATTCCAGTAAAGCCAGGTATGAATTTTCGCTTCTTGGATACTTACTTATAAATGATTTGCATGAAGCATAAGCACTGTATAATTCCATTAAAATCAATTCATTTTTTATTTTATTAATAAAATATTTTTCTTCAGGCAGATTATCTATTGAGAAAAGGGTATTAAATACTTTAAATAAACTTTTCCTATTTTCAAAAGTTGCTGTGTTATTAAGTTCTTCCCATTCGATCAAATCCAAATAAGCATCAATCAGCAGCTTACAATTTTTAATGTCATTTTGCTTTTTTTGAAATTCATTTTTTCTTTTGCAAAAGTTTTCGTTTGTTTTGCGCATTATATCTGTTATTGCAGCAGAAGAATAATGGACTATCTCCGGATCTTCATCCAGTAATGCTTTATTTAGAAAAGGTAATATGGTAGTATAATCCTGGTTTATGCAGTTGAAGAATCTTTTCCTTCTTTGTATTGAATCTTTAATTTCAAATATTAAGTCTATAGACAAGACATCATTAAAATTAATATTATTCTCATCTGAAATAACAACTTCTGAAAAGGTTGGGTTGATTTCATCCTCAGCAATTAATTCGCTTGGATCATAGCTTTTATTTTTTGCAAGTATATCTACAGTAAACATCATAATAAGCCCAAAAAACGGTAATGCGGATATTATAATAATACGCGGAAGAAAATTATACTTGGCAAATATCTTAATAAAAACAGAATATATTGCGGCTATTAAAAAATTGATTAATAAAGCAAGTATATAAATATTCATATTGAACATCCCTTAAAGATTTTAAAAGAATAATAATGTGATATCAGTTCTCCAAGAAAAGTAAGCAAATATTCCATTTCAGCTGTTATTCTGTCAAAATTGATTCCGTTGAATGTGATTATTCCAAAAACGTATTTATTGGTTTCATCAATAAGAGGTAAGGCAATCATGGGATTTACATCGAAACTTTTATTAACATAAATAGACTTGTCTTCAATTAGTTTTTTAAAAAAATCCGGGTTTCTTAATTCGGGTACTTGATTTTCAGATAACAGATAGAAATTTACTTCCTTAAATCCGGTTATTTCGCGTACAATTTGAGGAATAGCAGCTTTAAATTCACTTATTGCAGTATTTTCAATTTTCTTTATAGCCATTAATACTTTAATAATATTGCAATCAGCTATCTTTAGCTGTTCTGCCAGGATTGATGCCGATTTTCTTGTGTCGGATAAATTATTTTTAATACTTGCATAGAGCTGTTCCAATCTTAAATAAGACTCTTTAAGCTGCTGCAATTCAAGTTTCTTAGACGAAATGCTGAATCCTGACAGTAATGCTATAAGAAAATAAAGTATGTATGTTTCTATTGTATTTAGGTTTAATGCAAAACTGCCATTAAAATATGCCTGAATATCGGTTGAAGCAATAGAGAGTACAGCTGATATTATGGAATGTTTAATACCATATAATAGTCCCATAATTATTATACATAATATTTTTGTATCGAAATGGAGCCGTATAATATTTGAAATCCATACAGCAAACAGAGTCAACAGGATATTTTCAACCCATGGTAAAATAAGATGCTTTTTCTTTATTTTTTTTGGAGGTTCGGTTTTATTTGATTTATGAGCCTCGAATTTTAAAAACCATTTATAGGTTTTATCAAGGCCAAAAGTCAGGGGTGTATTAATATAAATATCCAGTTTGATTTCATAGTTGGGGGAATACTTGACTGGCTGATGTCCCCTATAAGATTCAGCTATGCTATTTGAAAATTTACTATATATATCATTAACGAGTTTATTTATTTCAATAATATCTCCGCGCAACTCCAAAATTCCGCTGGAACTGCTTTCTATTATATTACACAGCTCTTCTACGGCATCGAAAATGTATAATAATTCTATTAGTTTAATATGCTCAGGCAAATATTCCCGCCTGACATAAGCAGATTTGAATAACTCAAGAACTACTCCGCCTTCGCCGCGGATATTCTGACCAGGGCCATAAACAGGAGGCATTCTGACAATAGCAGTATTTAAATGGTATACCCGGCTGTAGGTAGAACAATACTGCTCACAGGTTTTTCTGTTCATATAATAGACACCGTTTTTATTATTTTCATTTAATATCTCAGATTCATCATAATTAGATAAGAATAACGTGGAAAGGAATACAAATCTTGAAACATTGAATTCTACACAAAGATTGAGTGTATTTATGACAGGATCCAACTCGGGGATATATATTTTCCCCATATTGTCAAATGTGTTTCCGGCTGCGTAAATTACTGCGTCAAAGTGACCTGATTCAAAAATATCCCTGCAATCTTTTGATGAGGCATCAAGTTTATAATATTCAAATTTATGAATAAAAGTATGGTGGTTTTCCTCTTGATTTGAGTCTATAACTGTAACAATATGCTTTTTTAAAAGCAATTCGTTTACCAGGTTTTTACCTATAAAACCATTTCCCCCTATCACAAGAATGTTCATTAGTAAGTTTGTCCCCCTCGTAAATACATTTTTTATCTAATACAAATTGTATAATATTTATAGATATTCATATTAAATTGGTATTAGCACTTAATAATAAAATTCTTAAAAAAAAATTAGGTATATTCGCATACCTAATTTTTGAGAAAGCATATTAATTTTTTAGGGGATAGGAAATGTAATATTTATGCCTGATAATTATTAGTTTATTGCTTTTTAAGCCTGCCGCCCTCAGTAACCGAACGTGTCAGGCTTATAATTACAGCCAGCAGACATGACAGCCCGGCCAAAATTGCAACATATCTGAAGCCTTTCATAAAGATGGCTGCATCAAAACCGCTGCCGGTGTTTCCAAATTTATTTATGTCCATTTTAGTAACTGCAGTAAATAATAGAACTGAAAATGTAGCACCTGAAACCATACCCAGATTTCTGAAAAGTGCGTTTATACCACCTGCGATACCAAGCCTGTCCTTCGGTACCGAGCCCATAATGCTGTTATTGTTGGGTGATTGGAATATAGCCACACCCAGGCCTAGTAAAGCCATTAAAATAATTATCTCAAAAAACGATGTTTTAGTGTTTAGTGTAGTCAGATAAAAAAGCACAATTGTATTTATAGTCAAACCGGTTACCGTTAGGGGCCTGTAGGTAATCCTGTCGGAAAGCCATCCGCTTATGGGAGCTACAATGGCAGTTGTTGCCGGATATGCCGAAATAAGAAGTCCTGCGGTAAGAGTATCCAGCTTCATTGCATATTGCAGGTAAAAAGGGATGAACATTGTAGTTGAAAAGGTAGCTATAAAGGATAGGTATGCCGAACTGATACCCATTGAAAATACCCTGCTTTTAAACAATTCCAAATGGATAAGAGGATTTTCCGCCTTCCTCTCGGTCCGTATCAAAAAATAAGTTATGATTGCCGAGGCTATAAGCATTGGTATAAAAACATCAAGCTTTATGACATTATCCTCAACAAATAAAAGTCCCAGAAATAGCAACATTATTGAAGATACCATCATTAAAGAGCCTTTTATATCGAATTTGCCTGAGTGAGGATTTCCGGGCAAGTCAGGAATTATTATTAATGTAAGGATGGTGCCGATTATTCCTACCGGGATATTTATTAAGAATATGGACTGCCAGCCTGCAAGATGGACAAGCACACCTCCGAGACTAGGGCCAACAAGGCTTCCGATTGCTACTGTCGTTCCGGTAATTCCAAGCGCCATACCTCTCTCTTTAGGAGGAAATGTTGCAGTAACTATACCCTGGCTGAGAGCCATCATGGAAGATGCACCAACGGCTTGCAATATCCTTGAAAAAACAAGGAATACCAGGCTGTGTGATAATCCGCACAGACCGGATCCGAATGTAAAAACAATGAATCCGAATAGAAAGATCTTCTTTTTTCCTCTTAAATCGGAAATTTTACCCCAGATTAAAAGTAGAACAGATATGGTAAGCAAATAGGATGTTACCACCCATTGTATTGATTCTATTGTTACCGAAAGCTTTCCCGACATGACAGGAAGGGCGATATTAACTATGCTTCCGTCCAGTGTTGCCATAAATACCGATACCGATACATTAAAAAGTATCAGCCATTTGTGTAGCTTGTGCTGCTGTTGCTGTTCCATATTTCCCTCCGATAAACTTATGCTGCCCAACTTTCCTATAAAAATCAGTTCGATTAAATGCTTAAAGTAGATTATATATAATACTGGGAAAGTTGTCACTTTATATAATAACATTGAAAGAGGGTTTGTACAGATATTTTACTGGTATTTATGTATAGGTTTCCAAAAGGTTTTATTCATTTATAAATTTTTTGAATTTTTCCATTATATCCGGGAATGTATCAAAGAATCGGTTAAGAAGTTCTATCCTGTGCAGGGTGTTTGCAGTTATATTGTGTTCAATAAGCTCTGTTTCAAATAGGATACTTTCGGTTACTCCGATGTGGCGCAAAAAATCTTCTAAAACTGCATGCCTGTTAAATAGGAACTTTCCTATTTCTTTTCCATTCTCGGTAAGAAAAATGATTCCATACTTTTTGTAATCTAAAAGCCCCAAATGGGTAAGCTTCTGTACCATTTTTGTTGCTGAAGGAGCCTGGACATTCAAAAGCTCTGCAAGCTCATTAATACGGATATAGCCCTCCTCAAGACTATTCCGGTAAATCATCTCAAGATAATCCTCCATAGATGAGGTCAAAAGCTTGTTATTTTGTTCAAGCAGCTGGTATCCCCTGACCGTGTAAAATTTCTGTGGTTCTTCCATATTGCTCACTACCTTTATTGTTATAATTAATTGTATTCCGGCCTGGAAGCAAATATATTAGAAAAATCATTTGTTAAAAAGGTTTTGAACATAAAACTATAAATGTACTATTCGTTGTACAGGAATTAGTGTAGAATATATGGAAAAGCGATATGAAATACAACGGTTAATTGATTCGGGGACTTTATCAAGCGGATACAGAAAGGGATTTCATAATGAATTATACAAAACTGGGACGTACTAATCTAACAGTAGGCAGAACAGGCTTTGGAGCCCTTCCGATACAAAGGGTCAGCTTTGAGGAGGCAAGACTGCTGCTCAGAAAAGCATTTGACAATGGCGTGAATTTTTTCGATACAGCCAGAGCATATACCAATAGTGAGGAAAAGATAGGATATTCACTTTCAGATATAAGAAAGGAAATTTATATTGCAACAAAAAGCGGTGCAACTGACAAGAAAACATTCTTTGAACATATTGAAACAAGCCTCAAAAATTTGAAAACTGATTATATTGACATAATTCAACTTCATAATCCTGATAAGCTGCCTGATCCAAAGGATCCGGATGGTTTGTACAGTGCATTGCTTGAGGCCAGGCAAAAAGGTATTGTTAGATTTATAGGCATTACCAGCCATAAACTTTCGAATGCTTTGGAAGCTGCCGAAAGCGGCCTGTATGATACGGTACAATTCCCCTTAAGTTCGCTTTCATCCGACCAGGATCTTAAAGTGGTGGACGTCTGCAAAAAAAACAATGTAGGGCTTATTGCCATGAAAGCCTTGTCAGGAGGTCTTATTACCAATGCGGCATCTTCCTTTGCCTTTTTGAGGCAGTATGAAAATGTTGTCCCCATATGGGGAGTCCAGAGGGAAGTTGAACTGGATGAAATACTTGGCTATGAAAAAACCCCTCCTGAATTGGATGATAAAATGCTTGAAATTATAAGGAAGGACAGGGAGGAATTAAGCGGTTCCTTCTGCAGAGGCTGCGGCTACTGTATGCCTTGCCCGGCGGGAATACAGATTCCTATGGCTGCAAGGATGTCTCTGCTGCTCAGAAGATCTCCATATCAAAACCTCATAAATGAATATTGGAGAGAGAATATGGAGTTGATAGAAAAATGTACCCAATGCAATAATTGCAGAAATCACTGCCCATACGGCCTAGATACGCCTAATCTTTTGAAATTCATGCTTAAGGATTACAGAGAATTCTATAAAGAACATATATAAAAAACAAGCTAATGCTCTTTACATTTTATTATATATGAACAGATTGGAAAGCTAAAAAATTATTTCCTGCAATTTATTTTTTCAAAATATATTGAAAACCATAGGGAATAACCAATAAGGCTTATTTGACTGTCTATTTCTAATGTGATAAAATTCTGTCTGTAAGGAATTACATAAAAAGGGAGTCTTGATACTTGAACAGGGCATTGATTACAGATGTGCATTATCGTATGGGGTTGGCTGCAGTCAGGTCTCTTGGCAGGAGGTCAATACCGGTTACTGCGGTGGAATTTAATAATATTCCCCAGAAATCAGTTTTGGGGTTTTATTCCCGCTATACAGATGATAAAAAGATTGTACCCAATGCATTGGAAAATCAAATGGAGTTTGTAAACAGCATTATTAAAATTGCTGAGGAACAGCAGAATACCGCCGCAAACCATATGGACAAGCCGGTGCTAATACCAGTTGGTTTGGACAGTCTGATGGCGGTATCCAGATATGATAAACTTCTGGAACCTTATTATGATTTCGTAGTTCCGCCTTTGGAAAGTATTGAAATTGCAAATGATACCGAGAAACTGCTCGAGGTAGCTGAAAAAATAGGTGTACCATATCCCGAGTCAACTACTTTAGCTGAGAATGAGACGGTTGAGCATTTATCACAGAGGATAGGATATCCTGTAGTAATAAAATACCGTAAGGGCGAACTTTTAAAATTAAGTGCCGGTAAGAGATATAGAATAATTCACGATCAAAAAACCTTTATTGAAGCATTTAAAGAGATGCATGCAATACAAAAGTATCCTCTAGTGCAGAGATATGTTAGCGGTACGGGTTTCGGCGTTTCCGTAGTGTTTGACAGACGTGGAGAACCGCTGGAAATATTCTGCCATAAAAGGTTGAGGGAATATCCTGCAACCGGGGGTCCAAGCTGCTTCTGTGAAAGTGTTTGGGATGACAGGTTGGTAGACTATGCAGTAAAATTACTTAAGGCATTAAATTGGCGCGGTGTGGCAATGGTAGAATTCAAAGGTGATCTTGATTATGAGGTGTGCCTGATGGAAATAAATCCGAGGTTTTGGGGAAGCCTTCCTTTGTCAATTGCTTCGGGATGCGATATACCTTATGCAATTTACCGTGCAGCATCCTGGGAATTTTCGAAGGAAAATGATGCGACGGGATATAAATGGAGTCCAGAAAGATATAAAAAAGGAAAACGGATGCGTTACCTACTGCAGGATATAATGACATTACCAGGTTATTTAAAGATTACGAAAAATAAAGCCGGATTTCTTGCAAAATTTACAGCTCAATTATTTAATCCCACCATTTCAGAGGGAGTTTTTGAATTTAAAGATTGGAAGCCATCATTGGCATATTTGAGACAAGCAGTAAAGAAAATATAATTTGGAGGACAAGCTGTTGAAATTCGACCTGCACTTGCATTCCAGACATTCTCCTGATTCTAAAAGTAAAGTAAAGGATATTATAGATAAAGCCCTGAGGACAGAACTTCAGGGCGTTTCAATTACTGACCACAACTGCTTTGACGGAAGTGAAGAAGCTTTAAGCATAAATACATCCGATCTGATTATTGTTCCCGGAGCAGAATATTCTACTGATCAGGGACACATTCTTGTTTATTTTCTGAAGTATGGGATTGAAAAGCTAAACCTGGATACCGATTCAATGGGCCGTTACAGGTGGCAGGATATTATTCAGGAAGCACACCGGCAGGATGCACTGGCTTTTCTTGCACATCCTTACAGATATAAAAAGAATTACGAAAGTGACATATGGCAAGAGGTTGACGGTATAGAAATTTATAATTCCAGAGCGGCCTTGTGCAGGAACATGAATGCCAACCTCAGGGCTTTTGAACAGGCCTCGGAAATGAATAAGGCTTTTTCCGCAGGAAGCGACGGACATTGGCTGGGGGAAATAGGGAACGCCTTTTGGGAATATGAAAACATAAAAGAAAATAAGACAGATATTAACGAAGAAATAAAACAGGCATTAAGGAGCGGTAAGGGCAAAGTTTTCGGTTCAGCAACAAACAGGTTTTATGAACCGTCCAGCCAGATATTTAAAAGATTACACGCCAGAAAATATTTAAATTTACCCAAACCACTTATTAAAATGGCATATGCATGTGTTATGGAAACCGGCAGATATCTCGGAATAGGTGAAAAACCTATGGAGGGCTGGCTGGACATTGATTCTAATGAAAAGGAGTGATTGATTTGTTCCTCTATGATATGGCACGTAAAGTAAATCACTATAGAAAAATGCGCAGAAAAATACAGGCTGGAAAATATTTGAGCCCCGTAAGAAGGATAGAGAGAACAGCACCCTTAAGTAAAAAACGCTTGGTTGCAATGACCTTTGATGACGGTCCCAGCAGTGCGTTCCCAAATCCGCCGGTCAGAGGTGCGGAAGAACAGCTGGGGCTTACTGAGGAGCTGTTATATATATTAAACAGCTATAAAGCCAAGGGAACATTTGATGTCATAGGTACTACCGAAAACAACTATCCCGACAATCAGGGGAAAGTCGGGGATTTTACATGGAGCGGAGTACGCTTTGACCATTATCCGGAATTTGGCAAGGACAAGCTGGCCGGTGTTAAAAACCAGCTTGAGCTTGCACAAAAGATTATTGCAGAAGGTCACGAAATTGCCAACCATGGTTACAGGCATATGATTTTTGGCCCAATGAAAGTGGTTTACGGAAAAAGAACTCATTTCAATACATTAAAAGAGGTAATAGAAGATCTTTCTGCACTCCATCAGCTTGTTAACGAACAATTGAACTATAAAATACGCTTATCAAGGCCTCCGCATTATATAGATAAAATTCCCGGCGGACATACTTCATATGATGCATATCATTATATGAACTATAATTATCTGGCGGCCAGCTTTGACGGCGGTGGATGGATACCCTCCTGCGGAGAATATGCTCAGGATGTGAAGGTAATGACAGATCCTATCAAACAAGCATTGGAAAAAAATCCTGATGCTTTGAACGGACAGATTATTTTTCAGAAGGACGGCTTCAACATGTCTCTTCAAACTCCTGTGACAACTGCCCTTGAAAGCGGACTTAAAATGTTGTCCGACGCAGGCTATGAAGTGGTTACTGCATCTGAACTGCTTGCACTATCACCATTTGAGGATATCGGGGATGTGGATCCTGTTTTTGAAGCAGTCAGAAAGCTTGCAGATTCAGGTTATGTCATTGGTTATAAAAATAATACCTTCCAGCCCGACAGACCGGTTACACGCGGTGAATTGGCAATGATGACGGTAGCTCCGGAGATCCTGCTTAACGAATACAGGTCGCTGGTGGATATGGCAACAGAAGGACGCGGTATACCGGCGCCTATGTTTAAGGATGTCCCTTTAAACCATCCTTACAGGATTGCAATTGAAAAGGCAGCAGCAGCGGGTTGGCTTACCAGGGTTAATGCCGAAAGAAAATTCAGGCCGGATGATTTTGTTACTCCGATAGAATTTGCAGAGTTCCTTGGCACCAGAGCTGCAGGCTCAAATGTTGAGTGGAATCCGAATGAGTTCAAAGGTATAGGAGTTCCGCCAGAAAAGCCGGATATTTTAAGACGAAGGGATATAATAGGAGCATTGGCTCAAATCAATTTAAAATAGTTTTTAATCGAATTTACCAATTAAGCGGACAAAGGATATCCTTTGCCCGCTTTTCATATGGATTTAGTAATGTGAATCTGTTTGTGATTATCTTATCTGCTTGTAAAGCTATATATTTCTAAATTAAAAATAATACTTTTAGTTAAATTAGCACAATATAAATTACGGAAAGTAAAGGTTATAATAATTCAGCCCATATTTAGAAAGAACAGCGTCAGTACTTTAAAGAGAAATATATGAATTCTGAAGTTCATATATTTACTTAAGGATGGTGTCTGTAAAATTGTTGGTTATCGGCACATTTGAATATTCAATTGAATTGGAACAGGTATTGGAAGAATTGGAGCATAGTGGTGTTCCAAGAAAAAAACTGCTGATAGCAGCAGCAATTGGATTTGCAGCAGGATTTGGATTATATCTTGTTTTTAATAAAACATCAAATCGTAATTTCCCCAAAAAGCTGCCTGAGGTTGTAGTAATTGTCCAGTGCCAGGATATTCAAATCAAACAAGTTACTGAGATTCTGTGGAAATATAAAGTCCTCACAGTTGGAGATGTTACAGAACCGGGATAAATTCTAAATTGCAATTGGATTAGTATTCAAGTAATATTTATTTATAAAAAAGAAATATAAGGAAATAAAAATTATTATAAACCAATATTTATTTTGGAGGTTGGAATGAAAAGGGAGCTTCGTTTAGCCATATTAGTGGCTGCAATTTTAATGACAGCATTTATATTAACAGTAGCCGTTACTGAAAAATCCAATATGAACAGCATTCGTGAGTATTATAGCACACAGCAGTTGCAGAAAACTGCAGACAGTAATATTTCCCTGCCTGCACCTTCAAAGGATGCATATGAATTTGAAGCCAACAAGGTTACGGTATGGATAATTTCAATATTGTGGGGTATGGCAGTACCTGCATTTTTCCTCTTTTCGGGATTGTCGGCAAGGTTAAGAAAATGGATTGATTCCAAAACCTCAAGCTTCATTATATCAGCAGCTCTGTTTTTTTTAATTTATTCAGTGTATAGTTTTCTGCTCAACCTGCCCCTTGACTTTTACAGCGGTTTTATCAGACTGCATTCCTTTGGGCTTTCGAACCAGACATTTGCCAAGTGGGTCAGTGATTCCTTGATCAGTGCGGGTATTTCAACACTGATAGGAACAATAATAGTCTGGGTGCCTTACCTTGTAATAAGAAAATCTCCCAAACGCTGGTGGCTTTACATAGGGCTTTTATCAATTCCTGCAATGACTTTCATGATGTATATATCCCCTTTATATATAGACCCGCTCTTCAACAAATATATTCCCCTCAAAAACAAGACCCTGGAAACAGAAATATATCAGCTGCTTGATAAAACTACAATAGGAAACTGTCAAATTTATGGTATTGAAAAAAGTGTTGATACAAAACAGATGAATGCCTATATGACCGGCATGTTCGGCAGCAAGAGAATAGTTCTGTGGGATACTACCATGAACAACCTGGATGATAAAGAGGTATTGACAATAGTAGCCCATGAGATGGGCCATTATGCGCTGGGACATATATGGAAGGGCATTTTGCTTGGTGGATTGCTTACCATTATAGGTTTGTTTATTGTTAATAAGGTGTCACTCTGGATTATTGCAAAATCAGGAGGAACCTTCGGTTTTACAAAGCTTGGCGATATAGCATCACTCCCTTTGCTTTTCCTTGTATTTAACCTTGTGATGTTTGCGGCAAATCCTATTATTAACGGCGTTTCAAGATATCAGGAACACCAGGCCGATACTTATGCACTGGAACTGACAAAGGATAATTATTCTTTTTCTTCATCAATGATCAAACTTCATCAAACAAGTTTATCCCTGCCCAATCCGGGCCCTGTTTATGAATTTTGGGTCTATGACCACCCTACACTAAAGGAAAGGGTAGATTTTGCGGCGTCCTATAAACCCTGGGAGAAAAACAAACCATTGGAGTTCAGGGAGTATATCAAATAGAATTTCAAAAATCAGCAGACAGGCTGGTTAAAAAATGAAACAGGGGACGACAGACTTTTAATTGGAAGATAAAGTCTGACGTCCCTGTTTCATTTATGCAATAACTGTTACTTTTGTTGAAAAAACTGAACATTAAGTCCATTAGGATCTTTTACAGTGAAGAATTTTGAACCGGGAGTTTCAATTGGTCCGCTATGCACAGGGATATTTTTACTTTTTATCTTATTTATCATAGTATCTACAGAATCTACGGCAAAACCAATAGATATGAATTCGCTGTGCTTGACTTGTGTGTTGTTGCTGTCCGCTAAAAGTTCGACCAAGGTTTCATCGCTAACACCGTTGCCCATAAAGGCTATTTCAATTCCAGGCCCTGCGGGAAAGCGTTTTGTCATTTTAAGTTCCAACAATTCGGAATAAAAAGCGATTGATTCATCCAAATTTTTAACATAGATTGTTGTCCATAAAAACTTCATAATAAGTTCCTCCATCTCTAATTATAATTTTCTGGAAATATAATATAACAAGTTTTATAATATTAATAGGAGCGAAATTATACTGGTATAAATTATAACAGGCAGGATTGGTTATGAATAGTGAGATACAGCGATACAAAGAACTAGCCGACTTTTTAAAAACACGAAGGGCAAAAATCTTACCATCTCAGGTAGGACTCCCATCGGTAATGCGTCGACGTACTTCTGGATTGAGAAGAGAGGAAGTAGCTCAGTTAGCCGGTATCGGTGTAACCTGGTATACCTGGCTTGAACAGGGACGATCCATTCATGTGTCGGCTCAGGTAATAGAAAGTCTGGCCAGGGTTTTACTGCTGGACAAGCAGGAACGGATTCATCTTTACCTTTTGGCAAACCAGCCCCTTCCGGCAGATATACCGGGATATCAGGGAACAGTGAGTCCGGTACTTCAACATGTTCTGGATAGTTTGACACTCAGTCCGTCCCTGGTCACTGATCAGCGGTGGAATGTCATTGCCTGGAACCAAGCGGCGTGTGCTATTTTAGGTGATTTCAGCAAAATGAATATCCGTGAACGGAATATAGTTTGGGCTATGTTTACAGATAATAAATTCAAGCAGTTGTATGTAGATTGGAAGCTGCATGCCAAGGGACTACTCGGCAGATTTCGTTCGACATGCGGTCAATATATAGAAGATTCCTGGCTTGCTCAGTTTATTGATGATCTTAAAATGCAAAGCGCGGAATTTAATTTATGGTGGCCTTTACACGAAATCCAGGGCAATAGCGAAGTTTACAAGCAATTATACCATCCTGTTGCAGGAATTCTGGATTTTGAAGTTAGTAATTTTGATGTTTCCGATAATTCCGGTTTAAAAATGATTGTACATACCCCATTACCTGGAACGGATACTACTGTGAAAATGAAATCATTATTGGATTAAGGTATTACAGGCATTTAATAAAAAGCTCCACACCTATAACAATTAATAAAGTCAATATGAAAATGGAGAAAAATAGTATGTAGCCCTTTCTGAACATCCTTATACCACCTGCAGCTTATATTTAGTGCCTATTTTATTATATGCACCCGATATAGGCCGGTTGACCGGTTAAATAATATAATTGCATCATAGAAAAACATATAACAGGAAGGCAACATAAAGAACGCCGCTGAACAATAACGCAAACGGGTTGACTGTTTTCCTAACCTTTATCCAAACAAGATTAAAGGATGCTGAAGCAATGGCTAATATTGCTGAAGCAAGCGTAATACCCTTAAGGTTCCATGGTGTGAACAGCATTCCGAAAACAACCGGAAAACAGCTTTGAAATACCATCGCACCTGTTATATTTCCCAGCGCAAGAGTATCCTTCTTCCGCCCTGTCCATATGACCGAATTGAGCTTTTCAGGAAGCTCGGTGGCTATAGGTGTTATGATAATGGAAAGGACAAGCGGTGCCACACCCAGAATGGTTGACAAATCTTCCACATATTCAACGAACAAATGAGCGCCGTAAATAATTCCAGCCAGGGCAAGCAGTAATTGTACTACTATCCAGGTCATGCTGGTTTTAACCTTGAATATTCTGGATGCATATAAAGGATCAAGGTCTTCGCATTGGGCGCAATCATCTGAAAAGGAACGTTTGAGATATAGTATGTAGGATAGTAGAAGTACAACTGCTATTATATCCTTAAATACAACCGCGCTGTGAATAAAGGTTGTCAATACCGCTACCCCATATATTGCAAGAAAATAGCTCAAATCTCTTGTTATTACCTTCTGGTCGGCTGTCATTTTTAAAGTACGTTTTCCGAACATGGTATAAGTAATTACAGCCAATCCTGTTACAAAGAATGCAAGAGTGCCAAGCATGAACGGGGCTCCTGCTATTGCTCCGATACCAATTTCATTTGCCTTTTCATCTGTATAATATAAAATTGCTATAATCGGTATGATAGTTTCGGGGAGCGCGGTTCCTACAGCGGCAAAAATACTCCCAACCACACCCTGGCCCATATTCAGCTTCTTTCCAAACCATTCAATCCCGTTTGTAAAAATAAAACAGGATAAGAGTATTAACGCAAGACTTGCTCCTACCATCAGAATGTCAGTAAACAAAAAATACACTCCCTTTTGAAATAATATTTTGTCCATATTCAGAATTATATATAATCTTAAACCCGCTATTTGAAATATGCTCAAAAAAAAGACTTTTAACACAACCTTTAATAAAAAGATTATGTTAAAAGTCTCGTTACCATATTATAGGCCGTAAAGCCAGGTATTAAACCAGTATGTTGACTTTACGATTAAACTACTCCCCTTTAACAAGGTAATTTTACTATAAAAGTATAATATATGTCAATCATTCGGAATTTTCGGCAGAGCCATCAATCCTAATAAATATTATTAGTTGGTTTAGTTTGTATATGTTATAGGTGTATGTTACAATTAAATCATTACATCCCTGTTCCGATTTAATTTTAACATCTAATTTCCATAGTAAAAAATTAATAGTTAAAGACAGAAAGGCAGAAATAACAAAGGGGTAAATGATGAAAAACAAAACAGGATATTATGTCAGAGAAGTAAAAAATCTTAAGGACCTATTAAATCAGAGTCGGGAATTGTTTGGAGATAAAAATGCCTTCCTTGTAAAAAAGCCTGAAGGCGAATATGAAGGTATTACCTATAAACAATTTTATAATGATATAAATTCCTTTGGAACTGCACTGCTGAATATGGGATTGAAAAATAAGTTTGTTGCGGTTATCGGCGAAAACCGGTATGAATGGTGCGTAACCTATCTTTCCACAGTAAACGGAGTAGGGACAATTGTACCACTGGATAGGGAATTGCCTGAAGCCGACATAGAGAACCTGTTAAACAGATGTGAAGCAGAGGCTGTTGTTTTCTCGGGAAAACACAGTGGGGTTATGAGAAATATATCCAATAAGGTTTCTTCTGTAAAATATTTCATTAATATGGATTTAGATCAGGACAGAGACGGATTCTTGTCTTTTAAGCAGATATTGAATGCAGGGAGCCGGTTAATGCTTGATGGAGACAGGGCTTATCAAGATATTGATATAGACAGTGATAAGATGAATATCCTAATCTTCACATCAGGCACAACAGGTTTTGCAAAGGGGGTTATGTTAAGCCACCGGAATATTTGCTCCAATATAGTTTCTGTTTGCTCAACAGTAAAAGTAACAGATAAGGATTCTTCCTTGTCCATACTTCCGCTTCATCACACTTATGAATGTACCTTGGGATTTTTAGCAATGATATATAACGGCTGTACAATAGCATTTTGTGAGGGCTTGAAGCATATCGGCAAAAATCTTAAGGAGGTAAGTCCTACATTTTTGATAGCAGTTCCTCTGATTCTTGAAAATATGTATAAAAAAATCTGGGAACAGGCTTCAAAGAAAAAAGGTATGGGAGCAAAACTAAAAGCTGCGCTTGTATTCAGTAATATTCTAAATAAATTTCTGAGAATAGATATAAGAAAAAGACTTTTTAAACAAATTCATGATAATCTGGGCGGAAAGGTCAGACTAATTATTACCGGAGCTGCAGCAATTGACCCTAAAGTTTCCAAAGGCTTAAGACATATGGGTATACTTGTAGTCCAGGGCTATGGGCTTACTGAATGCTCGCCTTTGGCCATCGGAAACAGGGATTATATCTACAAAGACAGTGCAGTAGGTTTGCCTCTGCCTGGTGTAAAGGTAAAGTTAAAAGACCCCGATGTGCATGGTATAGGTGAACTTGTGGTAAAAGGCGATAATGTCATGTTAGGGTATTTCAAAGATGAAGAAGCTACCCGGAAAAGTATCAAAGACGGATGGTTCCATACCGGAGATCTTGGATGTATGAACAAATCAGGGTTCTACTACATTACAGGCAGATGTAAAAATGTTATAGTTACTAAAAACGGAAAAAACATTTATCCCGAGGAATTAGAGGCATGCATTAACAAAAATCCTTTGGTGCAGGAATCCCTTGTTTGGGGCTGTTATGAGGAACAGTCCGGAGAGACTCATGTAAATGCACAGATATTCCCGAACCTTGAAGCTATAAAGGAAAAGTTCAAAATTTCAAGTATTTCAAAAGATGAATTGCTTAAGATATTTTCTGATATTGTAAAGAATGTAAATAAGGATATGCCTCTTTATAAGCGTATAAAACATTTTAGTATCCGTGAAACCGAATTTATAAAAACTACAACAAAAAAAATTAAGAGGTTCGCCGAAGGCGTAAGTTAAAAAATCAGTACTAAAATGAAGTAAATCAAATTTGATATATTTACGTTTGGCTTTTAAAATGTAAATATTAGTGGTAAAATATGAGAATAGAAATAATTGTGTAAGGAAAGGTCGTAGTTTATGTTTTTCGCAGCAGGCACTTTAGCAGTTTGCTTTTTTATATGGTTGACCAGATCCCTATCCTGTACGATTAGAAAATATGTAGTAGGGTATTTAAATGTTGACCTTAAATTTGCTATTGAAAAATCTGCTGCTTTGTACAGTTTTTTAACCTATGTTTTAAAAGCTGCCGCTTGTACTGTTCTGCTAAGTTCAGTTATGCACATTTCCAGGCATGCTGTAATTTCTTTGGACATAGTTTTTCTTTTTGCTTCATTAATTCTGATTTTATTCCATACTATAAAAGACTCAAGATATCCTTCCTTCAGGTAATTCCATAAAACAATCTTAAGATTTCCTCAAAAAGACATCAGGAGATATATGTATTATTAAGCGAATGGCTTAACATGTTGCGGTTCATATGTGTAACATTTTAGGATTGCTCATGCTTTTTTTACATTTCCAAAAATGAAGGAGGTTTGTTATGCAAAAAAATTTAAATAAAATAACCGGAAAGCACAGCTTCAGGAATATAACGCAGGAAATTGAGCGTGCACAGGAGATTATAGAAAGTCAGAATTTTGAAATAAGAAAGAACCTGAAAAAATACAACGATTTGATAGAACAACACAGGCAAATAGTATATAAAACAAGGTATGATTTACTGACAAGACAAATTTCACTTAATATTACATCAAAAAGATGTCCTGAACGATATATGCTGTTAAGTGAAAAGTACGGTGAAGGGGTACCAATAGAGGCGGAAAGGAGAATAGCCCTGCACTTCATAAATGAATGCTGGGAGGAATACCTTGGTTATGCAGCTTATATCCGTGAAGGCATCCATCTTGTAAATGTGGCTGGAACAGACCCATATACTGTATTTAACAGGGAAATCAGCAAGGCCTTCGAGGATATGCAGGAAAAAATTATTGAGAGTACAGTCGATGTTTTTAACTCGGCTGAGATAGATGAAAACGGAATAGATATTGAAAAGGAAGGTTTAAAAGGACCGTCGGCTACATGGACATATATAGTGGATGACAGCTCTGAACAGCTTGGCATACTAAAACTTCTCGGAAATCCAATTTCATACACCAATCCGGTTTTTATCCCGCTTTTGATAATTACAGGTATAATTAACAGGTTTGTCACAAGGAAAAAGGCTTTGAAGAAAAGCGGATATTGGCAGGAGAATCAGGAGGATTCATTATGAAAATAAATAAGATAGATTTTAAAAAATTGGCAAGGCAGCTTAAGTACAAGCACGTCGAATTTGATACTGAAAGCTATGTAAGTTTACTGGAGGAAATAAACAGCTACAATTTTGAGTCAAATGACGACTCAAGCCTTAAAGAAATGTCGCAGAAGTTAAAATGGAAAGTGTCACAGGGAGAAGCACTTGACCGACTGCTTCCAGAGACCTACGCTGTTGTCAGGGAAATGTCGGCGAGGGTGTTGGGTATGAGACATTTTGATGTACAAGTATTGGCAGGTATAGCTATGCATTATGGTAATATTGTGGAAATGCAGACAGGAGAAGGAAAAACCCTGGCTGCCGTATTGCCTGCCTGCCTAAATGCTTTAACCGGAAAAGGAGTTCATATACTTACCTTCAACGACTACCTTGCAAAACGGGATGCTGAGTGGATGGGCCCTGTTTACAGGATGTTCGGACTCAGCGTAGGTTATGTTCAGGAAAAAATGAGTCCGGAGCAGCGCAGAAAGGCATATGAATGCGATATAACCTATCTTACTGCACGCGAATCAGGATTTGATTATATCAGGGATTTTTTATGCACCGATGAGAGGCAGCTTATCCTAAAACCATATAATTTTGCCATAGTAGACGAGGCTGACTCCATAATGATTGATGAAGCCCGGGTCCCTCTTGTGATAGCAGGAAAAATGGACGAAGATCAAAATACACCTCAACTGATGGCTGATATAGTAAAGGGTATGACGTTCGGCCAGGACTATGATACTGATGAATACAGCAGGAATGTTTATCTGACAGATGCCGGCACTCATAAGGCTGAAAAGCTGCTTAACTGCGGGAATCTGTATCTGCCTGCGAATATATGGCTGCTGACGGCTTTGAATAGTGCACTTCACGCTCAAGCACTTTTAAAACGGGAAAAGGACTATATCGTAAGAAATGGGAAGATAGAAATCATCGATGAATTTACTGGGAGAATAGCTGAAAAACGGCATTGGCCCGATGGCCTTCAATCGGCTGTTGAAGCCAAGGAGGGCTTAAAATCAGATTCCAGGGGCAGGATATTGAATTCCATAACAATGCAGGATTTCCTCAAGCTTTATCCCAAACTGTGCGGAATGACAGGTACTGCAAAGTCTGCTTCGGATGAATTCTTTGAATTCTATGGACTCAATGTGGCAGTTATTCCGACAAATAAGCCATGCATCAGGATTGATCATCCGGATATGATTTTTACACATACCGAAGCTAAAATAAATGCACTTGTAAAGGAAATAAAACAAGTGCATGATACCGGCCGTCCAATACTTATAGGTACGTTGACAGTGGAAGAATCCGAGCGGCTGGAGAAGGCTCTTAAATCTGCCGGTGTTGAGTGTCAGGTACTTAATGCAAAAAACGACGAGCTTGAGGCAAAGATCATTACAAATGCCGGAAAGTTGGGAGCTGTGACGGTATCAACAAATATGGCAGGCAGAGGTGCAGACATAAAACTGGGCGGGGAAAATGAAGAGGAGCACGATAGAGTTGCGGAACTGGGAGGTTTATATGTTATAGGCACCAACAGACATGAGAGCATGAGAATTGACAATCAATTGAAAGGAAGAGCCGGAAGACAGGGAGATCCGGGAAGCACAAGATTTTTTATTAGTCTTGAAGA
Organism: Bacillota bacterium; assembly: GCA_030705825.1. Lineage (GTDB taxonomy): Bacteria > Bacillota > Clostridia > Acetivibrionales > JANLFN01 > JAUZPR01. The sequence goes on from JAUZPR010000004.1 coordinate 29,765, forward strand.
TGATCTGATGATCCGGTATAGGCTTAAGGACCTTATACCTCCCAAATATTATCCCTCAAAACAGGATGATCCGATAGACGGTGATATATTGGGACGTGAAATTTCAAGTGCACAGAAAATAATTGACGGCCAGAATTTTGATATAAGAAGAAATCTTAAAAAGTACACAATTATACTTGAACAGCAGAGGCAGATAATCCACAAAAGGCGATATGAAGTTCTAACTGGAAGGCAGCCTATGCAAATTCTGGAGAACAGGTCGCCTGTACGTTACGCTGAATTAAAGAGATCTATAGGGGAGGATATTCTTAAAAAGGTAGAAAAGCTGCTTGCCCTGTACTATATGAACAGATGCTGGGAGGATTATCTGGATTATGTGGGTTATATCCGTGAGGGTATACATCTTGTGGCTATTGCAGGCAAGGATCCCCAGTTGGAATTTCACCAGAAAGTAATAGCGGCTTTTAATGAAATGCAGGAAAGCATAATTTCGAGTATGGTAGATAAATTCAACAGTGCAAAAATCGATGAAAATGGTATAAATCTCGAAAAGGAAGGGCTTAAAGGACCGTCATCCACCTGGACATATATTATAGATGACGGAACAGAACAATTCGGGATGCTTAAGATGTTGGGTGATACGGCTGCCATGGCTGCCGGTGCATTCCTTATACCTCTGTCCATGCTTTATGGAGTGTTCAACAAGAATTCAAACAGGAGAAAAATCTATAAAATTTAAAAAAATTAATTTTTTTTGAGTACTTTTTACAGAATTTACGTATAATCAGTTGAAGACAAAAATTAGTCCTGATTTTTAAGCGCTTCACGTCAGAATGTATGTTGACGTTGCAAAATTTGATATGCATTCTCGATTTAATTTTTGGTCGTCGAAAAACTTGTTTGGAGGGAAAACATGCGTAAGGAGAATTTGTTTGCCGGTATTTTTTTTATAGTCATCGGTTGTGCACTTTTAATTGCCAACTATGTTTTCAATATTAATATTTTTCATTTTGGATCGGGTGATTTTTGGCCTTTTATAGTACTTGCAGTAGGAGTAATTTTTGAAATGTCCTACTTTACATCCAGAAGGGCGCCAGGCTTACTTGTACCCGGAGGAATAATTACGGTTTGCAGCTTGCTTTTCATGTTTGAGGTGGCAACCAAATGGGATTTTTCAGAATATACCTGGCCTGTGTACATATTGGCAGTAACTTTCGGTTTGTTCCAGCTGTATGCCTTCGGCAGCAGAAGTAAGGGACTGTTTCTGACTGTTATGATTCTTACAGCGGTCACAGCTCTTTCGGCAGTTCTTGTTATTCTCCAGGGCCTTTCGAATTGGGCAGACTTCGGCAGTGTCGCAATTGCGGCAATTCTAATAATATTCGGCTTGATTGTTCTGTTTGGACGTAAAAACAAGGGAAGAACGTAAGCAGCTTAGTTAAAACGATTTTTTAGAATAAAGTATTGGAAATACATTTAAGATGAAAATTTTTAAAGGCTCAATAAAAGGATACCTTCTATTGAGCCTTTAATTTTTAGGTCTTTAGCCTATTTAGTAAATGAAATTGGGTTACCTATGTTGTTATTGTTGATGTCTTCTAATTGTATTGATATTCCACAGCCCGCCTTGATACCTGAGGGTAGGGTTATTTCAAAAGAAGACTCGCCGTTTCCGGGTGGAACAGTACAAATAAACTGTTGGGATTGCTGGATTGGGGATTTTGAAACAAAATAAGTTGCACCGTTACCAATAACAGTTATTTTCACAATATAGGTATCATCAGTTGTAACAGGTTGACCTTGACTATCCTTTAAGATTAATGTGAGTCTGCTTGTTGAATTCTCAGCCAGAGGCCTGTCCAGTGAAACAACAGAATTAATGTGATCAACTGAAGAATTTTTTGCAGAAGTAATTTTGATTGATTTAAATGCAACAACCTTATCAGATTTATCCACTTCAATTATATTTAGATAACTGCTGTTTGGTCCGAACTTATCTACTTCCGAATCAATTCTAACAACATAATCAGAAGGTCGATTTACTCCTACAGCAGCCAATTCATTTATTTGTGATGTATTAAGTGAAGAATAGTATGTGTGTCCATTTTGCAGAGGTTTAAACGATAGTTTATAAAAGCCGGCATATTGTGATTCAATCTGTGTAACCTGTTGTGACAAGGAAACGCTGGAAGCTGGTTTGCCTGAAGTTACTATTAAGGTTTTGGTTTTGGAGTCATAATTAGATTTAAACCCCAGTATTTCTAATACCATTCTTGTTGGTAGATATTGTTTACCGTTAAATGACACGGATTCGGTATCATTAAGAATTCTAAATCCATTTTTATAAATATATAAGGTACCCATTGGTATTTCCAATTTAATTCCATTCTTTTCTGCAGTTGCAGTCTTTTTCCCGGAATCCCATCTTACCTTGGCACCGGCTTTTTCTAATGTCGCTGTAACAGGCACCAGAATTCTCCCTTTAGTATCAATATAAGGATATCCTGTACTGTTGTTATAGCTCACATACTGCCCGTTAATTTTAACTTTGGGCACCGTAGTCTGTGCATTTATAAATCCAAAGCTAAAAATGAGAAAAATGATACTAACAAGAAAACAATAAATTGAAAAGCGGTTTTTTGACATGTTTGAAGTCCCCCCCAAGTATAAATATTCAAATATGAGGCTTGCTGATTTCATTTTAAAACTAAGTTATTATATTTACTATTATATATTAACATTATTGACAAAAAGTATCAATTATGGACTCTATTTGTTAATGTATATTTTTTGAATATTGCATATTGTTATTAACTCCCCTAATTTGTGGTATAATATGGTGCGTATGTACAAGGATTTCAGGAGGAAATGGAATTGATAGCTGCTGATGATTGGAAGGACTATGAACTTTTAGATACAGGTGATGGTGAAAGGCTTGAAAGATGGGGAAAGATAATTCTCAGGCGGCCCGATCCTCAAATAATATGGCCCCGTGCAGGTGGAGAAAAACTATGGGCCAAGGCTGATGCTCATTATCATAGGAGCCAGAGCGGAGGGGGCCAGTGGGAGTATATTAACAAGATTCCTGAAAAGTGGACTGTTTCTTATGGTAAGCTCTCATTTAATATAAAACCTACGGATTTTAAACATACAGGACTTTTCCCCGAACAGGCTGCCAACTGGAAATGGATAATGGATAAAATCAAATCGTCATCCAAACAGGCAAATATACTCAATCTTTTTGCATATACCGGCGGCGCAACTGTTGCTGCCGCATATGCCGGTGCCGAGGTTTGTCATGTTGATGCTTCAAAGGGTATGGTAGGCTGGGCCAAGGATAACATTAATCTGTCGGGTTTGGGAGAAAAGCCGGTTAGATTTATAACCGACGATGTTATCAAGTTCGTTCAAAGGGAAAAAAGAAGAGGACATTTATATGACGGAATAATAATGGACCCTCCATCCTACGGGAGAGGACCAAAGGGTGAAGTATGGAAAATAGAAGATGCTTTGTATGGGTTTGTTGAAGAATGTGCAGGAATACTGTCTGATAATCCGCTGTTTTTCCTTATTAATTCATATACGACAGGATTTTCTCCGACAGTGCTTGAAAATGTACTAAAGCTGCTTGCAGGCAGAAAATTCGGAGGTTCGGTAAGCTGCGGCGAAGTTGGAATCCCCATTACCGCATCAAAGCTAATTTTGCCCTGCGGCATATACGGACGTTGGGAAAAAATATAGAAGTTCGGAGTTAAGAGTTCGGAGTTCAGGGTGTTACTTGTAGGGGCGGCTGCCCACAGCCGCCCGTTTAGGATATGGGTATAGGGAACGGCGCCACGTGTTTCTGTATATATCGGGGCAGATTCCATATCTGCCTGGGTAAAGAACCAGGGTAATAAATTCCCTTCCCACAATGCGATGGGGGAAGGGCCAGGGATGAGGGTTAGGAATTTGAAAGCTGAAGACATTAAGATTATATATGAAGATAATCATCTGCTTGTAGTTGAAAAACCGGTAAATATTCCTTCCCAGGAAGATGAGTCGGGCGATGCCGATATGCTTACCCTTCTCAAAGAGTATATTAAAAACGCCTGCAATAAGCCGGGAAATGTTTACCTTGGCCTGGTACACAGGCTTGACAGGCCTGTAGGCGGAGCCATGGTTTTTGCAAAAACCTCAAAGGCTGCTTCGCGCCTGTCAGAGCAAATAAGATCGAGGGAATTTAAAAAGACATATCTTGCAGTAGTTAACGGGGCACCCGCAAAGCATGGAAGTTTAAAAAACTATCTTTATAAAGATAATAAAACCAATATTGTAAGTATCGTGAATGAAGGCAAGGAAGGGGCAAAGCTTGCCCTTTTGGATTATGAAGTGGTATCATCTGTTAATAATTTAAGTCTTGTCAAAATAAATTTAAATACAGGTCGTTCACATCAGATTCGCGTTCAATTTGCAGGTATAGGAAATGCTCTTTACGGAGACAGAAAATATGGAGTAAATTCAAGTAAGGACGGGCAACAGCTGGCTTTATGGTCTACAAGCATTTCTCTGGCACATCCTACGTTAAAAGAAGTAATGACTTTCTCAAGCAACCCGCCTCGTGTATATCCATGGGATATGTTTATTTAATATCTATTTTTTTACCCAGACTTTTGGTAGTAAAAAAATTTTTTTGTGGGATTATAATTGTATGGATCAAAAAAGGAACCCGATGAAATAGGGTTTATTTGGCCGCACCTGAAAGGAGTTTTTTATGGACCAAAACAGGAACAACATAATTGAGTCACTTACAGAGCTTGAAAAGATGGAAAAGGATAAATGCAGCCTCCCTCTGATATTTGCAGAGGTTTTTAAGGATGAAATGAACGCAAACGAGGAACATAAGCTGTATAACGGATTTGTCAGGCTGATACACAAGTATTCGGAGGACAAAAAGTCGCTGGATGTAATAAATGAATATACCAGGGTGATTTCTGGCGGAACATCGCTGGAAGAAATACTGCAGGTTACAAAAGATGAAGCCGCTGAACCGACGGTAATTTCGGATATTGTGGTAGATAACAGCTGCTCAAGGCAGGAGGAATGGGACAAACAGAAGTAGGAAAGTTTTGTATAAGTCAAAGAGTTATGATACTATATGAACAAGATTATACAGATAAAATAAACGCATTTGCATTTAATTTTTGCGGTTTACGAGGTATATATGTCTAAGATACATCTTATAGCAACATCGGCATTCGGAATTGAAGCAGTTGTAGGACGTGAACTCAGGAACCTGGGATACGAAGACCAGTCTGTGGAGAATGGCAGAGTAATTTTCAGCGGTGATGAAAAAGCGATATGTAAAACCAACCTTTGGCTTAGAACTGCCGAAAGGGTACTGGTGAGAGTAGGAGAATTTACAGCACTGTCTTTTGAAGAACTGTTCGAGAAAACAAAAGCACTACCATGGGATGAATGGATTCCTGAGAATGCTGAATTTCCTGTTGAAGGTAAATCCATAAATTCCAAACTGTTCAGTGTGCCCGATTGTCAGGCTATTGTTAAAAAAGCTGTTGTAGAAAAGTTAAGACAAAAGTACAACCGCCAGTGGTTCGATGAGACCGGACCCCGTTATGTTATAGAAATTTCACTGCTTAAGGATGTTGCTACACTTACTATAGATACCAGCGGTGCAGGACTTCATAAAAGAGGATACAGAAAGCTTGTAGGAGAAGCCCCATTAAAGGAAACCCTGGCCTCCGCAATGCTGCTAATAAGCAGATGGAACAAGGACAGAGTCCTTATCGACCCTTTTTGCGGTACAGGTACAATACCCATTGAAGCAGCATTAATAGGACGCAATATAGCTCCCGGGTTAAACAGGGAATTTGTTTCCGAACAATGGCCTTCGATACCAAAAAAGCTTTGGACCGAAGCAAGAGAAGAAGCCAGGAATATGTCTGTTCCTGAAAGGGAATTGATAATACACGGTTATGATATAAGTGAAGATGCAATCAGCCTTGCAAGATACCATACCAAGCAGGCAGGTGTTGAAGACTGTATTCATTTGCAGAGAAGGGCTGTTGCCGATTTAAGCACAAAATACAAATATGGTGTTATAATGTGTAATCCGCCATACGGAGAACGCCTCGGCGAAATAAAAGAAGTGGAAAAGCTTTACAAACAAATGGGAACAGTAATTCGTCCGCTTGACACCTGGTCTTACTACATAATATCTTCACATCCCGAATTTGAAAGATTATTCGGAAAAAGGGCGGATAAAAAAAGGAAGCTTTACAACGGTAGGATCCAGTGTAATTACTATCAGTATTTCGGACCTGTACCACCCAGAAAGAAACCGGAGTTGCCGGCTGAACAGCCTGCCGGTGTAAAAAACGATTGACTTGTAATGTAGCTTAACTTATTATTTATTAATAATAAAGCTTGTAGAACGGTAGAAAGGAAAGCAATATGTATTTATGTGCTGAGAGGTCAAAAACCGGGGGAAAAGTAAGAATACCCGGTTCTAAATCACATACAATCAGATCTTTATTTATTGCCAGCCTTTGCGAAGGAAAGTCACAAATCAGAAATCCTTTAATTTCGAACGATGCATTGTCCGCTTTAAAAACATGCCGGTCCCTGGGTGCCGTTATAGAACAGCATAATGATTATTATTCTGCCCAGGGTTTTGGAGGGATACCTTCAACTCCGGAAGACATAATAGATGTAGGCAATTCAGGCACGACACTGAGGTTTGCTGTGATGGCTGCTGCTTTGGGAAACGGGTATTCGGTATTTACAGGTGATTACCAGATACGCAGAAGGCCGCTGGCGCCTTTGATAGATGCTATAAATGGGCTTGGGGCGGAGGCTGTCTCAACCAGATCCAATGGCATGGCTCCTGTAATTGTTAAGGGCAGGGCATCCGGAGGGAAAATAAGTCTTGATGCAGTAACGTCACAGTACCTTTCGTCTATACTTATCAGTGCACCTCTCCTGGATAACGACACTGAAATAACCCTGACCAGATTGAATGAAGTCCCTTATGTTGAAATGACACTTTGGTGGCTGGATAAACAGGGGATTAAATATCAGAATGACAATTTCGAACATTTTCATATATATGGCCGACAAAAGTATAAACCTTTCGATATGGCCATACCTGGAGATTTTTCTTCTGCAACCTTTTTTATGGTGCTGGCGGCCATATCCGGCGGCGAATTTATTTTAGAAAATTTAGATATGACAGCCCCCCAGGGAGACAAAAGAGTATTATCTATTCTTGCTCAAATGGGCTCAGAGGTAAAAATCCTTGAAAATGCCGTTTATATTAAAGGTAACCGACTTAAGGGTATGGAAATAGATATGAATTCAATACCTGATGCACTGCCTGCCATGGCGGTAGCCAGTTGTTTTGCTGAAGGTGAAACCAGGCTTGTCAATGTTCCACAGGCAAGACTGAAGGAAACCGACAGAATACATGTAATGTGCCAGGAACTTTCAAAAATGGGAGCCGATATAACCGAACTGGAAGACGGTCTTGTTATAAGACAAAGCAGGCTTAAGGGCTGCAGGGTATCGGGCCATTATGATCACAGGGTCGTTATGTCTCTGGCGGTTGCAGGTTTAAATTCGGACGGTGTTACCATTATTGATACGGCTGAAGCAATGAACGTAACCTTCCCTGAATTCGCAGACTTTGTACGTAAATGCGGGGGCAGCCTGGAAATGAAAGATACGGATAGTTGAGGTATTATATGAAGAATATTGTATTGATAGGTATGCCTAGTTCCGGAAAAACAACAATAGGCAAACTGCTGGCTAAAAAGCATGAAATGGCTTTTGTTGATACCGACCAGCTTATAAGGGAGCAGGAGAACAGGGAATTGAGTGAAATAGTAAATACACAAGGCCTGGATGCCTTTTTAAGGATTCAGGAAAACCTGGTAACAGGTCTTGAACTGGATAACAGCATCATTTCAACAGGCGGAAGTGTTGTATATGGAGAGTATTCCATGAGTCATCTGAAGACCTTGGGTAAAATTATTTATCTTGAAGTTGAATTTGAAGAATTGGAACGAAGAATTACAACCAAAAGAAGGTTTGCAAGAAACAGGGAGCAGAGTTTTCATGACTTGTATCTCGAAAGGGTACCTTTATACAGAAAATATGCCGACGCAATTATAAATTGCAGCGGAAAAACCGCCGATGATATTGCAATGGAAATTGCCTCCGGTTTGTAAAAGATAATTTACCTGTACATGGAAAGGAAAAAGCTATGCTTGGAAATTCATTTGGAAGATTTTTTAAAGTTACTACCTGTGGTGAGTCTTATGGGGGAGCATTCAGGAGAAATCCCGATATTCCCGGAGAATTGCGCGGTGGTTTAATGACAATTATAGACGGCGTGCCGTCAGGACTAAAGCTTACTGCCGATATGATACAGGCTGAACTTGACAAAAGGAGGCCGGGACAGTCTGAATTGGATACGCCAAGGAAGGAAAAAGACAAGGTCTATATTTATTCGGGAGTAATGGAAAATGATATTACCACCGGAGCGCCCATCGGAATGCTGATACCCAATACGGATATAGATGAACAGCATGTTGAAAAGCACAGAAGTTATCTGGATTTTATCAGACCCGGCCAGGCAGGCTATACATATTATAAAAAATTCGGACAAAATGCAGATCTTTACGGAGCGGGAAGAGCATCAGGGAGGGAAACGGCTGCCAGAGTTGCGGCTGGTGCAGTAGCTAAGGCTGTTCTGGATGGTTTGGGCATTGATGTCATATCCTTTGTGACTGAAATCCATGGAATAAAATCCGGTGATATATCCTATGAAATTGCCAAAGCAAACTACAGGAAGAATGAACTTAATTGTCCCGATCTTGAAAATGCCGTCAGGATGATTGATGAAATCAAAAAGATCAAAGCTGAGGGAGACTCCTGCGGGGGAGTAGTAGAAATAATAGCAAGAGGCGTTGCGTCAGGTTTGGGTGAACCGGTTTTTGATAAGCTGAGTGCTACAATTGCACATGGTATTATGTCCATAGGCTCGGTAAAGGGCCTGGAATTCGGAGCCGGTTTTGAACATACACGAATGAAGGGCTCTGAATCAAACGACAAACCATACCTCGACAAGGATACCGGAAGAGTAAGATTTAAAACCAATAATGCAGGGGGGCTGCTCGGTGGTATTTCAAACGGCGAGGATATCAGGATAAGGGTAGCAGTTAAACCTACCCCCACTATATCGGTTACTCAATCAACTGTTGATGTTAAGAATCTTGAAAATACAGACATATCATTTAAAACCAGGAACGATCCGTGCATTTGTCCCAGAATATACCCTGTGTGCGAAGCCATGGTAAGAATAGCCATACTTGATGCAATTTATATGGCTAAAGGTTACAGAGAATTGTCTTTTTTAGATGATAAATGGGACAGATTGTAATACTTGGGATAATTTTATATGAAACAAGAAAGAAAGTAACGCTTTTCATTTATTTTGTTGCTATAATAGAGGAATTTTAAAAATAATGTCTAATTTTAAATTTAGATATATTTTCAATTATTAACTGGTAGCGGAGATATCATTTTTATGAATGATCCTATTAAAATTCTTATTGCTGATGATAATGGAGACTTTGCAGGACTGCTCAATGAAATTTTGAACAAGGAAGAGGATATGACAGTTGTAGGTATAGCGAAAGACGGGCTACAGACCTTGGAACTTATCAATATCCTTTCGCCTGATATAGTAGTTCTTGACATAATCATGCCAAATCTGGACGGAATTGGAGTTCTTGAAAGACTGGCTTCAGTTAAGAACAGTACAAAACCTTTATTCATAATGCTGTCAGCTATAGGCCAGGATGCATTTGTTCAAAAAGCCATTACTCTTGGGGCAGAATATTATCTTGTAAAACCCTTTGACATAAATATACTTCTTAAGAGGATAAGGCAAATACATAATGAAAAGAACATGTCCTGGTTTTCAAATATGATTCCTGATATGGAGGACGCCAGGCAGGATATTATCCACGACAAGAGTACTGAGGTTCAAGTAACAAATTTCATACGTGATGCGGGGATTCCAGCACATATGTCAGGCTATCAGTACTTAAGGGAAGCAATAATATTAACCTTGAACAATAATAACAATATAAGATCGGTGACTAAAGCCTTATATCCCGAGGTAGCAGAAAAATTCAGTACCAGTCCTCAAAAGGTTGAACGGGCTATCAGAAATGCCATAGAAAGTGCATGGCTTAAAGGTAATACTTCATACCTGGATTCCATTTTCGGAAGTTCAGCTTCGTTTAATAAAGGCAGACCATCAAATTCTGAATTTATTGCAATTGTTGCCGAAAGAATAAAAATGTCTCATAGAAGAAGATATTAAATGAATTTTTTGCAAACAAAAAAGCCCTATTAACAGGGCTTTTTGCCTTAAGTAATTATTACTTGTTTACCTTATCCTTTAAACCCTTACCAGCTTTGAAAACTGGAGCGTTTGATGCAGGTATAGTAATTTCTTTCTTAGTCTGAGGATTTCTGCCTTTTCTAGCAGCCCTTTTCCTAACTTCGAAGGTTCCAAAACCAACAAGAACAACCTTGTCACCTTTTTTGAGAGCATCTTCTACAGATGCGATAAAAGCGTTGAGAGCAGCTTCACTGTTCTTCTTATTCAATCCTGATTTAGAAGCGATAGAGTTAACTAAATCTGTCTTATTCATGTACATAACCTCCTAATTTTGGAATTCGACATTATTTTATAACGAAAGTCGCACCAAGTCAAGCTTTTGGGAATAAATTAGTCTGGAAGAACTATATTTTTAAGGATTTTTTAAAATTAGTTGATTTTACCGTTTAAAAAGTATATAATTATTCTTTTTTTACTCCTGCAAATCAAATTAGCCTACAGCTGTCTCATGTTTGGGGTATAATACAAATTTCTACATTTGGCAGAAGAGATCGTAATTCGTCGAAAAAATTATTTTCCTTATGTTTGTCGGGTGATGCACCCATAACAATACATCCTATTTTGTTATTCTTGGCAAAGTCTGCAATAGTTTCACCGATTTTATCCGATTTAAGGACAGTTAAATTGGCGCCAACCGATTTTGAAATTTTAAACAGATATTCCAAAGCTTCACCCTCTTTAGCGTTATCAAGAAAATTCCAGCTGTTCTTTGCCACATGAAGTACATAAAGTTCACCGTCAAATTCATCTTTATATTCGGAAGCGTTAACAATCAGCCTTTCACAGGTCTTCTGCTGAGTTACGCAAACTAGTATGTTTTTTTGTTTATTCAATAATTAATCCCCCTTCCAAAGCTACGATAATAACTCAACAATATATTATTATATACTTTCCTGCACAATAATGAAAAGAGGGAAATACTTTGATTGAAAAGCATCGGTATGCTATATTTAAAAATAAGTTTTGAGGGAGGGTGGTAATATTAATAATTTTACTTTGAACACTTTTGTTCAGAACTTTAAAAGGGACAAGGAAGAGTTTCACCAAAGGTTTGAAACCCTCAATAAAAAACTGGATGATATTAATAGCAGATTTGACAGCTTTGAAACTGGAATAGGAGATCTGAACAAAAAGCTGACAGATATTGAAGATATACATTATTTCCTGTTTTCCAGGATTGGCGGTCCTGAGATGCGGCTGGATAATGTAAATGTTTACTTATCTTCCATACAAACAAGCCTTAAAGAATATAAGACTCTTGTATTTGAGGGGAATAAGGAAATAGACGGTGAAATATTAATGCTGAAAATAAAGCTTCAAAAAATAAAACCCATAATTAGCTGGGAAAACAATAAAATCTTGTTTAACAAATATATAGAAATAGAAAATGATTTTAAGGAAATAGAGAACATTTTAACAACAGCTGAGAAATAAGACGGCTGATATTAATTTTTAAAATCGCAACTTCACTTTAAGCAAGGAAAAGGTCTCCTTTTTCCTTGCTTTTTATTTTTGTATATAATAAAATCTCAATTGGACGCTGAACAAGCTGTTAATTTCTTGTAATATACATTGTAAGGAGGAATCCATGAAGACAATTCATACTGAAGATATTATAAAGGCTGTCGAAAAGATTGCCGTAGAAGCAAATTATTATTTGAACAGCGATATATATGAGGCATTAAACAGAGGATTGGAACAAGAGGAATCGGAAATCGGAAAGGATATTTTAAGCAAGCTCTTAAAAAATGCCGAGATTGCCGGAAAAAGGAATATGGCTATTTGTCAGGATACAGGTATGGCGGTAATTTTTGCGTCTGTCGGACAGGATGTACATATTAAGGGTGGGAGCCTTACCGATGCAATAAATGAAGGAATACGCAGAGGATATGGAAAAGGGTATCTCAGAAAATCGGTGGTAAAGGATCCTATAGAAAGAGTAAATACAGGTGATAACACTCCTGCAATCATACATTATGATATAGTTGAGGGTGATACACTTAAAATAATCATAGCGCCCAAAGGTTTTGGAAGCGAGAATATGAGCGCACTGAAAATGCTTAAGCCTTCAGATGGTATCGAAGGTGTTAAGAACTTTATAATCGATACGGTAAATAATGCAGGCCCTAATCCATGCCCACCGATTGTTGTGGGAGTCGGTATCGGGGGAACTATGGAGAAGGCTGCAATTTTGGCTAAAAAGGCTTTACTGAGGCCTATAGATATAAGAAATGATATAGAATATGTATCGACTCTTGAAAAGGAAATGCTGTCTAAAATCAATGATCTGGGTATAGGTCCTTCCGGTCTTGGAGGAAGGGTCACAGCTCTGGCTGTAAATATTGAGGTTTTTCCAACTCACATAGCAGGTCTTCCGGTAGCAGTGAATATAAACTGCCACGCAACAAGACACGCGGAAGCGGTTTTATAAGTTAGGAGTTTAGGGTTAGGGGTTTAGAGTTAGGAGTTTAGGGTTAGGGGTTTAGAGTTAGGAGTTCAGAGTTAGGAGTTCAGAGTTAGGAGTTCAGAGTGCGGAGTTCAGAGCTCAGGGTGGAGAGTTTTCAGAGTTTAATGTTAAGAGTTTAGAGTTTAAAGTTAAAAGTTAAAAGTTGAAGTTCGGGGTTTATTGTTTAAGATTTGAACCTCAGAATTTTGAACTCCCTACAGCGAACACCGAACTAATAGTCTCTGAATCCCAAATCACAAAAGCCGAACCGAAAACTCCGAACCGCGAACTACATACTCTGAACTTGCCAATCTGAAAAAAGGAGTGTTTTTATGTTACATGAGATTAGTTCGCCGCTTACAAAGGAAATGGTAAAGAATTTGAAGGCGGGTGATACTGTAAGAATAAATGGTACTGTATATGCGGCCAGGGATGCTGCACATAAAAAAATGATTGAGTTGTTAAATAAAGGTATGGAGCTTCCTTTTGATGTTAGAGGACAGATTATATATTACGTCGGACCATGCCCGGAACGCGAGGGCCAGGTAATAGGTTCGGCCGGTCCTACCACAAGCAGCAGAATGGATGCATATGCACCTGCCTTAATAGAACTTGGACTTTTAGGAATGATTGGAAAAGGTCTTAGAAACGATAAAGTAATAGAAGCAATGAAAACTCATTCGGCTGTTTACCTTGGAGCCATTGGCGGTGCAGGAGCCCTGACTGCCAATTGTATAGTCGGTCAGGAAATAATAGCATTTCCGGAACTGGGCCCGGAGGCATTAAGAAAGCTCCAGGTTAAGGATTTCGAGACTGTGGTTATTATAGACAGCTACGGTACCAATTTGTATGAAATAGGCAGGAAAAAATACAACAGAGCTTAATTGGATATGTAATTTAATTTGCCAATATAGTATAATAGAAAAGACTTGAATGGAATTTTATTCATTTTACATAGTTTTATTTTATTTACCTGAAAATATGGGTATTAAATATTCAAGATAAATAAAAAATATAATTAAATAGATTGGAGGTGTTTTTTAATGTCAAAGGTAACACCTGATATGATAATTTCGGATATTATCAATCTTGATAGAGGAACTATACCGATTTTGCTTAATGCCGGCATGCACTGCCTGGGGTGTCCGTCATCACAGGGCGAAAGTCTGGAAGAAGCATGTGCTGTTCATGGAATAGATACAGATGAATTGGTTAAACAAATCAACAGTTATCTGGAAGGCTCAAACAAGTAATTAAAATTTTCAATTAACAATAAAAGCTCAAGGTTAAAAGACTTTGGGTTTTTATTTTTTTGCTGTTTGCAAAATGAGTCGAACATTATTGCCAATTTATAAAAAAATATTCGGATAATTGTTAAATTGTTATTGATTTATAGAACGATTCTTTGGTATTATTATGAAGGTGGGTTGCGCTTTGTTACTTTAAGATACTAAAATATTCGGATAATACAACAGTAATATGTATTGAAATACAGGGAATTAATATTATATGGGCTGAAAAGCCGCTCGGGAGGAATGACAAAATGGCAGTAAGGGTTGTTGTTGGAACCCAGTGGGGTGATGAGGGAAAGGGTAAGTATATTGATATGCTTGCCGGTGATTCAGATATAGTTGTGAGATTTTCGGGAGGAAATAATGCAGGGCATACAATTGTCGCTGATGGTGTGAAATATGCTCTCCATCTTATACCGTCAGGGATTCTTCACAAGGGTAAAACCTGTATAATAGGTAATGGAGTAGTGGTAGATCCGTCGGTATTATTACAGGAAATAGAAGAACTAAACGGAAAAGGTATTTCAACAGACGGGCTTTTAATAAGCGACAGGGCTCATCTTATAATGCCGTACCATAAGCTGCTTGACGAACTGCAGGAAAATTTCAGGGGCAGCAGCAACATAGGCACTACAAAAAGGGGTATTGGTCCTGCGTACATGGATAAAACCGAAAGAAGCGGTATCAGAATGTGTGACCTCATGGAAAAGGAAACCTTTATACAAAAGGTTAAAAGCAACCTTGAGGTTAAGAACCTTATTATAGAAAAGGTATACGGTGGAAAAGGGTTTAATCCCGAAGAAATAATTTCTGAATATCTCGGTTATGCTGAAAAGCTGAGAAAATATGTGACTGATGCCAGTGTGGTACTGTTTGATGCCATAGAAGCAGGTAAAAACGTATTGTTCGAAGGAGCTCAGGCTGCCTTCCTGGATCTTGACTTTGGAACATACCCCTATGTTACATCTTCTAACCCGATTGCAGGGGGAGTATGTACAGGTTCAGGCATCGGTCCGGTATATATAGATGAGGTATTTGGTGTACTCAAGGCGTATACTTCCAGAGTCGGAGCCGGCCCGTTCCCAACAGAGCAAAACAATGAAATCGGTGATACAATAAGAGAGCTTGGCTGGGAATACGGTACAACAACAGGCAGACCAAGAAGATGCGGCTGGCTGGATACCGTAATGATCAAGTATGCTGCAAGGATCAATGGTTTGACGGGTCTTGCAATAAACCATGTAGACACTATAGGAAAACTTGATAAAATAAAACTTTGCACAGCCTATAAAAAAGACGGTAAAATTATAACTTACTTCCCATCAAGCCTGAATGAGCTAGCAAAATGTGAGCCCATATATGAGGAGTTTGATAATTGGAATATTGATATTTCAGGAGTCAGAAGCTATGAGGAACTGCCTGCCAATGCAAAAAAATATTTAAAAAGAATTGAAGAGCTTACAGGCGTCAAAGTCAAGCTTATAGGCGTAGGCAAGGAAAGAGAACAGACAATAAAAGTTTAAAATAGAAGAAAACCTGTTGACAAGCTTGATACTTCTAATGTAATATATATAAATGTCGGCTGAAGTTCGGCAAAACAAACTTCAGCCATATGGGCTATTAGCTCAGTTGGCAGAGCACTTGACTTTTAATCAAGGTGTCCCGCGTTCGAATCGCGGATAGCTCACCAAAAAACCTGTAATCATGGATTACAGGTTTTTTTAATGCGTAAAAACAAGCACTATGTTTTGGGTACGATCTGCATCTAGCCAGGAGGCAAAATTTACAATCCTTGGGGATATTGAATGTATTGCCTATTTTGTACGTCTCTATAATGGTAGAGTTTACATAAAAGGATGACTCGTGTTGAGGATTGATAATCTGGAAAATTATTAGTATTATTGAAATATAATAGTATGGAAATGCGAATAAAAAGGGGATTGTAGTATTGAAAAAGGCTATCACTGTTTTAGGATTAATTATTTTAATACTTGTATTTTCCATATTTTACAGACACACTATTCAATCTAGAAATAGTGATATCATGTCCAATAAAAATATCGCATCTTCTATAAACAGTTCAAATACCATGCCAGTATCTGAGCCAAATGAATATAAAACACCTTATCAATGGAAATTGGAAGGCTATACCCAACGACACGGCTTAATAAGAACAGCAAATACCGTATGGTCTATAAAAGGAATTCTTGAACCAAATCAGGAAGTCTGGGATGAGTTAGTTGCATGGAGTGGCTCTAATGAAAATGGAAAACAAGTTATAGGAATATTTGTTGATAATGGTCAAGTTTTTGATGGTAAATATGATGCCATATGTCTATCACCTAATCAGAATATTGGTAAAATTTATATTACTAATGTAAACGGGGATGTGCTTTATTTGAAATCAGAAAATGGAACTAGTGGTACCTTTAATATAGATACAAAAACATGGACTTTTAATAAGTAAATATTTTTAATTATTATATGTTGACGATTATTTTCGGCTTAATCCTATTCGTTTTATTTACAGAAAGCGTAACTGTAACAAATCCATATTTTATGAGTCGTTACGAGTCAATAATCCCATTCACTTATATTTTTATTAGAGGTGATTTTATGGCACACAGTTTGAAATGTTATTGCTGCTGGAAAAATGCTACGTCTAATACTCATTACTATTGCTTTAAATGCATAAAGAAACTCAAAAAGATGTTTGATAATAATATTGCTGATTTTGGTGACAAGTGCTTTGAAATACTCGAAAATCCTCATCATTCTTCCCATTGCATTTCGTGTGGTGAATTTGAAGATAGAAGGATAATTGATGTTAAGTGTATTTGCAATAAATGTGTAATGGAAGAATTATTGGCTTACGAACAAGAAAATAATTAATTGTCCTTTTTGTGGTTCAAAATTTGATTGTTTAACGTAATTGTTAATTGGAAATTTTTGATGCTACCATATTGACAAACTATCAAACAATAGAATAAAATGTTTGATAGTTAGAATGTTTGAGGAGGTTCCGGATGGATACTCAAGATAAAAAAAAGGATATTCTTAAGGCTGCAAGCTCTTGCTTTGCTCGATACGGGTATGAAAAAACCACATTGGACGACATAGGCAAGCTTGTGGGCTTAAATAAGGCTTCGCTTTACTACTATTACAAGAATAAGGAAAGCATTTTCTCAGAGGTTATATATACTGAAGCCGATGAATTTGTGAAAAGTGTTTTTAACAGCATTGAAAACGTCCCGGGATTCAAGGGGAAAATTCTTACTTATCTGGATGAGCGTCATAAATTTATAAGAAATGCAATGAATCTTAATCAGCTGAGTGTGGAAAGTGCCAACAAGATAGCGCCAATTTTCGGGGTTATGTATCAGAAAATTATGGACCAGGAAATTGAACACCTGGCAGGTATTCTTAAAGGTGCGGTCAGGAAACGGCAGATTATCGAATGTGATTCACAGAGGATCGCAAAGAGTGTATTCACGGTGGCTGAATGTATAAGAAGCAGAGTGGACTGCCAGTTAACATCCGAAGAAGCATTTAATGAGGTTATAAGGGAAGTTGATTTTACAGTATCATTGATACTTGACGGTTTAATTAGAAAGGGTGAGGATTAAAATGAAGAATGCAATTTTTTATTTCTCTGCAACAGGGAATAGTCTGGTTATAGCCAGGTCAATAGCTGATAAGATGGGGGATACCGAACTGATATCCATTCCCAAGGCTATAAATGAAGACACAATCGAACTGGAGTATGAACGTATTGGTTTTGTATTTCCGGTTTTCTATGCGTTTGCGCCTTCCATAGTCAAAAGATTTATAAATAAATTAAGTTTCAGCAAATCACAATATATATATGCGGTCGCTACTCTTGGCGCATCATACGGGATGACTTTCACCGATTTTGGCGAATGTATAACAGCACGAGGAGGAGAGCTTAAAGCGGCCTTTCCGGTCCACATGCCAGGTAATTATATCGTTAAATACGGTGCATTCCCCAAAGTCTTACAAAAGCTGTATTTTAGATGGGCAAAGAAAAAGGTTTTAAAAATTTCCGGTTTGGTCGGTAAAAAGACTGCCACACCTACGCCGAAAGGCAGTTGGCTATTAAGACACTATGCGGATTCTTCCAGAGAAACAATCAATAATTTTGGCAAAATGGCTGAAAATTATCATACCTCAGAGAAGTGCAACGGGTGTGGGTCATGTGCCCGTGTATGCCCTGTAGGAAACATCACCATGAAGGATAAAAAGCCGGTTTGGGGAAATGCATGTGAGCTTTGTGTTGCCTGTATACAATGGTGCCCTGAAAAGGCTATAGATTATGGGCAGAAGACACAAAAACGAGGTCGATACCATCATCCGGAAATCAAACTGTCGGAGATAACAAAAGGGGGGCATTTGTAATAGTCGATTCCTTCTTCGGCAGGACAAGAAGCAAGAGGATATTACTATTTCGGCAATGGTTGGTTAGGGTGTTTTATTGTTTATAATATGGTAAAATCAGTACAAAGCTTAAAATGGTGAGGAGATAAATATATATGCAGAATATTAAGTATGTTCATACGAATCTTATTGCTAAAGACTGGAAAAGTCTTTCAAAGTTTTATATTGAAGTATTTGGATGTAAGCCTACATATCCGGAAAGAGATTTATCAGGGGACTGGATAGATAAAATAACAGAAATTAAAGGAGCAAGACAGAGAGGAATACACTTAAGCTTGCCTGGTTATGAAAATGGACCAACTCTAGAGATATTTGAGTATAGTCCTGAAAATTTAAGGAGTTCCGAACCATCAATAAATATGCAAGGGTTTGGGCACATTGCGTTTCATGTTGATGACGTAGAGGAAATTTTGAAAACGCTAATTACACACGGTGGGAAACATTTCGGTGAAGTAGTTAGAAAGGAGTACCCTGAACTTGGCTTGTTAACAGCGGCATATACAAAAGACCCGGAAGGTAATTTTATTGAATTACAAAACTGGAAAAAGTAGAATTTAGTGAAGATGAATTACCTAAAAGTATTTTGTGTTGCCTGTATACAATGGTGCCATGAAAAGAAAGAGGCTCATAAGGATATTGATGACATTATCAAGGAAAGAATAATTTTATCAAACCGCTTGTAATCAAAGAATTGCAGGCGGTTTTTATATATCAGAAAGGCAATGTTATTTGAAATAGGCACATTGATTTTTACTAGTGAATGTGCTTAATTGAGCTTTTTAAAATGAGTAATGTTCAGTATTGGGCGCGGATGCTTCTGTACATTGTAAATTTAGAATAATATAATGAAGGCGTATAGGATTGTTAGAATAAATTGGTTTTGTGAGGACATATTATGAAATCCAAAGAACTTTCTAAAAGGATTTATGGATATAAAAAGCTCGGCTGGCTGGGGCTGGTAATAGTTGTTTCCATTGTAATGTTCCAGAATCTAAATTTGCTGGGTCCTTTTTTTAAACGGGTAACGAGTGTTTCCGAGTACCTGACCTGGCATATAGTTTTCGAATTTATCAGTGTCTTTGTATCTATTTGCGTCTTTATACTGTCATATTATGCATACAGGCAAAACAGAAGGCTCAGAGTCATACTGATAGCCAATGTGTTTTTATCAATGGGCCTCATTGATATATTCCATACGCTAAGCTACAAAGGAATGCCATATTTCCTGACTGATAACATTACCTCAAACAGGGCTACAACCCTCTGGATAATTTCAAGGCTTTTTGGAGCCTTGGGTATAACGATGGTCAGCCTTATCAAGAAGAACAGGAAATCCAATATAGACAGAAGGTTTTTTTCTCTTATCTCTGTTTTGCTCTCTCTTTCGGTTTTAATCCTGGCAACCTATTTTCCACACGTAATCCCTGCTATGTATGTTGAGAAAACAGGGGTAACTCAGATTAAAAAAATCCTTGAATATGTTGTTATTTTGCTTTTATTATTTGCGGGCATCATGTATTTAAAGCAATATCTGAGAAACAAGGATAAATCAAATCTGGTTTTTACAATTGCAATAACCACCTCTATTTTCAGTGAATTGGCTTTTGTAAGTTATACTTCGGTTTATGATATTTACAATTATATAGGTCATGTTTACAAATTTATTTCTTACTTTTTAGTTTTCAGGGTTGTATTGATTATCAATATTCAGAGGCCCTACCTCGCATTGTTCAAAGCTAAAGACAAGCTGAAGAAATATGCCGGAAATCTTTATACTCTTGTTTCCGAACGGACAACGGAATTGCAGAAAGTGAATCAGGAATTGTATCTTATAAATCAGAAGCTGTTGGAGGATCTTGATTTTGCCCGGGATATCCAGAAGGCCATATTACCCGACAGGTTACCCAATAGTGATGAGGTCGCATTCGAAGCAAAATATTATCCTGCTGAAAAAGTAAGCGGAGATTTCTATAACATATTCAGATTGGATGAAAACCGGATAGGAATGTATATAGGGGATGTATCCGGACATGGGGTCCCGGCTGCAATGCTTACAATGTTTTTAAGCCAGAGTATTAAAACCGTAAAGGAACTGGACGGAAGCAAATTTGAAGTTCTCAAACCCTCAAAGGTTTTGGAAACCCTTTATGAATTATATAATAAAATGCATTTTAAAGATGAAATGTATATTTTGATTTTTTATGCAATATATAATGTAAAAACCAGAGAGCTTGAATATTCATCAGCAGGCTTGAATGCACAACCTATTTTGATCAAGAGTAATAGTGAGCTTGCGGAAATTGATATTAAGGGTCTGCCTATCTGCAGCCTTATAAATATTTCAAAGACAAATTATACAGACAAGATAATTAAATTGGAAAAGGGGGACAGAATGTTCTTTTATACTGATGGGTTAACGGAACTTAATTATAAGAAAACAGGAAATGTTATTACCCTTGAACAATTGGGAAAATTCCTGACTAAAAATGATAGTAAGGGTTGCCTTTTCAGTGAATTGGACAGGGAAATAAAATTTGCTTCCAGTAATGAAGGGCTTACAGATGATATTACATTTTTTATGCTTCAGGTAAATTAAATCTTTCCTATAAATTCATTTCTTTATGTGTTAGATTTCTATAAAGTTGTGGTATAAATCAATCAATTCCGTATCTCGGGTTAAATATCAGTGATTATAATAAATACCAAGTTTAATATTTATTACGGAAAAAAATTCGGTGAATTAATAATAACGGTTTACAGGGTGAATGTAATGAAAGGGATCAGAAACAAGTTAAGTACCAAAGGGCACCATCCTGTTATTGGAGCGATAGATTTTATGAAATATATAGGACCGGGGCTCATTGTTACGGTCGGGTTTATTGATCCGGGTAATTGGGCTTCCAATCTTTCTGCCGGTTCCGATTACGGGTATAGGCTTCTGTGGATGGTGACACTATCAACCATAATGTTGATTTTACTGCAGCACAATGCCGCACATCTGGGTATTGCTACCGGAGATTGTCTCTCGGAAGCTGCAACAAAGCATCTGAACCCCATTTTGTCCAAAACGGTATTGTCAACGTCTGTACTGGCCTCCATATCAACCGCTATGGCTGAAATCCTTGGAGGTGCGATTGCACTGCAGCTCTTATTTAATATTCCATTGAAGGTTGGAGCGGTAATTATACTGGCATTTGTGCTGTGGATGCTTTTTACCAATTCCTACAGGAGATTGGAAAAATGGATTATCGGATTTGTTTCAATAATAGGAATTTCCTTCATTTATGAACTGAGCATAGTTCACATGAATTGGGGCCGAACTCTAAAAAGTGCAGTAATACCAAGCTTCCCAAAAGGTTCAATGCTAATAATCATGTCGGTATTGGGTGCGGTTGTCATGCCTCACAATTTATTCCTTCATTCTGAAATAATTCAGAGCAGGCAGTGGAATAAAGAGAATCCGGAGGTAATAAAGAGACAATTAAAATACGAATTTGCAGATACACTATTTTCGATGCTGGTTGGATGGGCTATAAACAGTGCAATGATCATTCTGGCAGCATCAACTTTTTTCAACAGTAATATCAAGGTTGATGAATTGGTGCAGGCCCAGCATCTCATGGACCCCTTACTTGGAAAAGGTGCTGCAATCATCTTTGGAACAGCACTTTTATTTGCGGGGATATCTTCGGCTACTACCGCGGGAATGGCAGGGGGAAGCATCGTAGCTGGAATGTTTAAAGAACCTTATGATATCAAGGATATTCATACCAGGTTAGGTGTCGGAGGTGTATTATGCTGGGCGACATTTATTATATTTTTGATATCCGATCCCTTTAAAGGGCTGGTCTACTCACAGATGTTTTTAAGTATGCAGCTTCCATTCACTATATTTCTACAGGTTTACATCACCTCCTCAAAAAAAGTGATGGGTCAGTACAGGAATTCATTAATTGATAAATTCCTCCTTTTAGTTATCGGGGTTATTGTTTCGGTATTAAATATAATGCTGCTGCTAAGCTATATTTGATTATAATAAATTTTATTGTTTATATATCCAGTGCAGTGGTATTAATTTTATAATCGAAAGAACGGAAGGAATGATGTTATGTTAAATGCTGGAGATAAAGCACCGGAATTCAGCCTGAAATCCATAGACGGCAAAGAAATCAGCCTGTCTGATTTTAATGGCAAAAAGATAGTATTATATTTCTACCCCAAGGATAATACTCCCGGATGTACAAAGGAAGCCTGTGGTTTCAGGGATGTATATGATTATATTCTAGAAGCAGGTGCCGTTGTAATAGGGATCAGTCCGGATGGTTCCGATTCACATGCAAAATTCAGGAATAAGTATAATCTTCCTTTCTACCTGTTAAGCGATGAAGACCATAAGGTATCGGAGGCATATGGCACATGGGGGGAAAAGAAATCCTACGGTAAAAATTATATGGGGATAATCAGATCTACCTTTATTATAAATGAGAGCCTTACTATTGAGAAAGTATTCCCAAAGGTTTCACCTGAAGGCCATGCTGAAGAAATTCTGGATTATTTAAATAAACAGGAATGACAAATATAAAAGCTTTGGAGGGTGGATTATGCTGTGTAAGGATTTAAAGGTTGTAAATCTCAATATTACAGAAGACAACTATGAATACAAGGCACTTTTCAGATTGTGTACCGAGAATGTTTGTATGGATGTTGATTTGGGACAGCTTGAAAACGGCGAAATACTGCAGGAAATCAAGAAAAGCTTTTCTATTGAAGACTCTTTAGAAGAAACAAAAAATATCATTATAGAAAAAATTATGGAGGCTTCAAAACTGGAATCCAGAATTTCGGAAGGTGAAGATTGCTGCGGAAATGTCGAAGACAAGGCTGTGGGAAGAAGTATCGATTCTTTAAGTATGTCGTAGTATTCTTATAAGGGGTGAAAATGTGAATTATAATATACTGATAGGCGGATCGGCAGGGCAGGGGGTTGAAACTGTATCTGCCATATTTGAGAAAATACTTAAACGTCAGGGTTTTAAAATTTTTACAATTAAAGATTATATGTCGAGGGTAAGGGGCGGACATAATTTCATTCAAGTCAGATTCGGTACAGAAAAATTGTTTTCACACCGTGATGAGATAGACGGAATTATGGCTTTCAATGATGAAACTATTGAACTTCACCTGGAAAGGTTAAAATCCGACGGATTTATAATTTGTGATGAAGAAATCAACTTTACTGACCAGAGGATTTTAAAATTACCTTTAAAGCAGACGGCAAAGGCTTCAGGTAATATAAAAGCGTTTGGAAGCGTTGCCGTGGGTTCTGTTCTGGAACTGCTTGGCATAGGTCAGACTGGAATTGAAAATGTTTTGATGGAATATTTCAACAGCGAAATTTCCGCTCAGAATTTAAATGCCATACATAACGGAAGAAAGCTTGTTTCAAAAAGATGTGACACTGTTCCGTCTAAAAAAGACGGTAATATTCTTATTAATGGAAACCAGGCTGTTGCACTTGGGGCTTTGGCGGCAGGTTGCAGATTTTATTCGGCTTATCCTATGACACCTTCAACAAGCATTATGAATTACCTTGCAGAGAAAATGATGGATGCAGAAATTGTTGTTGAGCAGGCTGAAGATGAGATCGCAGCTATCAATATGGCTATTGGAGCATCCTATGCCGGAGCCAGGTCTATGACCGGAACTTCAGGCGGGGGCTTTTCACTGATGGTAGAGGCACTGGGCCTCTCGGGAATGATGGAAATACCGTTGGTTATAGCTGAGGTACAGAGGCCTGGTCCTACTACCGGGTTTCCCACAAGGACAGAGCAAAGTGATCTTAAATTTGTTATTTCAGCTTCACAGGGCGAATTTCCAAGGATGGTCATTGCTTTAAGAAACGCGGAAGATGCTTTTTATCAGACTGTAAGGGCATTTGACATTGCCGATAAATATCAGCTTCCTGTAATTCTTTTAAGTGACCAGTTCCTTGCAGATTCAACTGTTACCTCAGAGCCGTTTGATTTTGAGAGTACTAAGATAAATAACCATATCTGCGAATATTCATCGGATAAACCATACAATAGATATGAAATAACACCAACCGGAATTTCACCGCGTCTTATACCAGGTGGAAATCATGGGATTACAGTGCTTTCGGATAGCGATGAACATGACAAATCGGGTCATATTACCGAATCGGCTGATATAAGGAACCAGATGGTCAATAAAAGGATGAGAAAGCTGGATCTTCTGAAGGAGGAACTGCAAGAGCCTTTGTTTATTGGAGCAGAAGACAGTGAAGTTCTGTTACTTGCATGGGGTTCATTGTGGGGACCGGTTTCGGAAGCAGTAAACATATTGAACGAATACGGGGATAGTAGGTATGGTGCCCTTGTTTTTGGCGATATCTGGCCCTTGCCGGTAAAATTGCTTGCTGAAAAAGCTAAGAAAGCAAAACGGATAATAAATGTTGAGCAGAATGCTACCGGACAGCTTGCATCGATTGTATCTGAAGTCACAGGCATATTCTGTGATTCAAGCATCCTGAAATTTGACGGGCGGCCTATGAGTTCAGGGTATATCTGCAGCAAAATAAGGGGGGAATAAATATATTATGTGCGACTCCAGCTTTAACATTTCAGAAACTGCATGGTGCCCCGGGTGTGGGGACTTTGACATAATAAGCTCTTTAAAAGAAGCTTTGGAAACACTGGGTAAAAAGCCACATGAGGTATTGGTAGTCGGAGGAATCGGGCAGGCTGCCAAGACTCCTCAATATATAAATACAAACGGTTTCTGTGGTCTTCACGGCAGAGCACTGCCACCGGCAGTTGCAGCGAAAATTGTGAACAGCAGGCTTACCGTTATTGTAAATACCGGAGACGGTGATTCATATGGAGAAGGCGGAAACCACTTTATTCATAATATAAGAAGGAATGTGGACATTACACATTTTGTTCATAACAATCAGATATATGGTCTGACCAAAGGTCAGGCATCACCTACCACCGATATCAGCCACATAACAGATATCCAAACAGCCGGGACCATACATGAACCATTAAACCCTGTCCTCCTGGCAATAGCTGCGGGCGCAGGCTTTGTTGCGAGGGCTTTCAGCGGAGATACCAAACATTTGACATCAATAATGATTGAAGCAATCAAATACAGGGGTTATTCCTTGGTAGATATACTTCAGCCCTGTGTAAGCTTCAATAAGGTTAATACTTTTCAATGGTACAGCAAACGGGTTTATAAACTCGATGAGAGCCATGATGTCACCGACAGGCTGAAAGCCATGGAAAAGGCCATGGAGTGGGGAGAACGCATTCCTATCGGAATATTATACAAAAAAGATAAACCGGTATTCAATGACAAAATTGAATTTCTAAAGGATAATCAGGTTCTTATTGAAAAGGAATTTCACATGGAAAAGGTAAAAAGCTATCTGAAGGATTTTGTATAATTTTTATTATAAAAATAGATATTGATATAAAAGGGGATGATTTTTATGGATTTAAACAAGGTATTCGAAGAAAGGCGTTCTGTTAATTTTTTTAACCCTCAAAAACAGATTGAAGAAGAGACTCTGAAGAATATAATCAATCTTGCTGTTCTTGCACCATCTGCATTCAATCTTCAGCCCTGGGAGCTTATAGCAGTACAATCGGAAGAGGCAAAGAATAAACTTTTTCCACTGACCGGCAACCAGCCCAAGATAAAGGAGGCTCCGGTTACACTAATTGTAGTCGGTGATTTGGAGGGATATAAACCTGAAAATACTGCCTGGAATGATTTGGAGATAATGCTTAACAATAAGCAGGCACTAGAAAACTACCAGAAAAATGCCTATTCATTGTATGGAACCACTAAAGAAAGAAGTATAAAATTTGCAGAAAGCAATGCAGGCCTTTTAGCCATGTCAATCATGTATGCTGCAAAGTATTATGGAGTAGATTCGCACGCCATGAGCGGCATTGATTTTGACGGAATAAACAAGGCATTTTCACTTGGAGAAAGCAAGACTGTTGTTATGTTGATAGCATTGGGATATTTTGATGAGTCCAGGAAACTGTATCCAAGAAGAAGCCGCAAGAGCTATTATGATATTGTTACAAAGGTTTAAATTCAAATTACCTATAACAAAGCCTGCAGGAGACTTATCCAATTCTGCGGGCTTTTTCTTATAAAATACTAAACCGGATTTAGATTTAGTAATTGTTAACTATATCCATTGCTATTTCCTGCCATCTGAAAAGATTTTCAGGTCTGTTACATACAGTCGAAATATCCTTTAATACTATATCGCAGGAACAACCGTTACGTTTGCAGGCATTAACAATACGGGCCAGTTCCTTTCTTACGGCATTCTCATTCAGATTCTCAACACCAAGTTGTGCCGGATTGGGTTTTGAAGCTATAACATATCGATTTTGAATTATTTCGGCTGCAACGTCTATATCAGCCCACGGCGTAATACTTATTTTCCTTAAATTGGGTATTTGTTCGAGAATACAGATTTTTTTATGCAGCGGCTCACAGCAGCCATAATATACCATACCGAACGGTTCCATGGCTTTTATCATATATTGTATGTCAAACTCGTCATGCATTTTCGGCGACACGCTTCCAAATATCTGAGCCAGACCACGGCCCCATACATCCCTGGCTCTGACTGAGTTCTGATACGGATGAAGATCATTTGTCAATGCCGACGTGCTGTGTATGTAATATGCATCACCGTCAAACAACCCCAATTCATCATATTGTTTGACTTTATCAATAAAAATATCGGTCAGCTTGCCTATTAATTGATGCATAAATTCCGGTCTTTCAATCAAATCAAAGAAAAGTGTTTCAAGACCCCGGTAAAAAACTATATCGTCCATTGTTTTGCAACCAAGCTCATAGCCTGTAGGCTGACCCGAAATTTTTAAGGGAAGTATGTCTCCGAAGATGTCAGCTGTCTGGAAATAATTCTTCATAGTAGCTTCACGGTCATATGAAATTTTTTCATAGTGAAGCTTTTGCAGATCTTCTTCAATTTGAAACTGGTCAACAAAAGTATGTGATTTTGCGGTTTCCTGATGCTCGTTTACTATCTGTTCAACCCCTATCCCAGTTGAGCTTATTATTTTAGGTATACTGAAGTATGGCCTTAAAACCATGTCAGCCGGCATATGCACCCATTTGTATATGTTCATCCTGAAAAAGCTTTCTATTTCCCTGTAAAAGACATTTTCACATTTTAAGGTCAGTTCATCATTGATATTCATTTCATCCCAGGGGATCTCATCTATTAGGACAATTGGTCTTGGTTGTTTCAAGTCATTAACCATTTTGTGAAGAAGAATATTTTGCTTGTTTTTGTCCGAGTTGGCAAGTTCAAAATATATACTTGCAAGTTCCCTGAGAATTATCTCATCTTTTGGCATTCAAACCAGCCCCTTAGCCATTGATTATTATAATTAATATGATATAGGATATTTTATGTAAATTAAAGTACTTTGTATTACATATATTTATAGTATTGTCCCATTATACCCTTATGAGTGGCGGTACTTGAGTTTATAAGGTATAATATTTACTGGAAGAGAAATAACCGGAAATCGATTTCGTAGTTTAAAACCTAATGCGTTAAGGATGTGGTATGAATTGAAATTGTGTATTCTGGACTTGAAATGTATAGGCAATGATTTGAATATCAATGTTTTTGACAAGTATGGAAAAGTTGAGGCTTATCAGATGACAAAACCTGATGAGGTAGCCGGCAGAATAAAAGACTGCGACGTAATAATCACCAACAAGATTCTCCTGAACAAATCAAATCTTATTAACGCTGATAAGCTAAAACTTATATGTATTACTGCCACAGGAACAAACAATGTTGATCTGGATTACACAAGGCAAAAGGGAATAGCGGTAACAAATGTGGCGGGTTATTCAACCTGGAGTGTTACACAGCATACGTTTGCCATGCTGTTTTATGTACTTGAACAGCTTAAATATTATGATGAATTTGTAAAATCAGGAGAATATTCGCGAAGCGACTGCTTCAACAACCTTGATAAACCGTTCAGCGATATACAGGGTAAGACCTGGGGCGTGATTGGCCTTGGAGCCATAGGAAGCGCTGTTGCTTCTGTGGCAAGAGCTTTCGGCTGTAAGGTTATTTATTACTCGACAAGCGG
The DNA here is from genome assembly GCA_030705825.1 of Bacillota bacterium. Lineage (GTDB taxonomy): Bacteria > Bacillota > Clostridia > Acetivibrionales > JANLFN01 > JAUZPR01. The sequence goes on from JAUZPR010000004.1 coordinate 58,625, forward strand.
AAAAAACAATAATCCCGAATATCAAAGAGCAGAACTAGATGATTTGCTGAAGACTTCGGATATAGTATCCGTTCATGCACCGCTCAATGACAGGACAAAAGACCTCATTCAATACAGACACATAGGTATTATGAAAAAAAGTGCAGTACTAATGAACCTGGGCCGGGGCGGAATAGTAAATGAACTTGACCTTGCACTGGCTCTGGATGACAAACTTATTGCATATGCAGCTGTAGATGTTCTTGAACATGAACCTATAGCCCAGGATAACCCACTGATGCAGATTAAAGATAAAAGCAGACTTCTGATTACTCCTCATATTGCCTGGGCAAGTATAGAAGCGAGAAACAGGCTTATAGACGAAATTGCGACGAATATTGAAGCTTTTATCAATAATGAAAGCAGAAATAGGGTTTGCTAGATAGGTACGATAAGTTAATTTTAAGTATATTGAAAAACAAGAGGAAGACTTAACGCATTCCTCTTGTTCTTTATAGCGAAATACCCAAAGAGTTGGTCATAAATGTAAGCTTGTTCTTTTCGATATTCTTATCCAGATCAACTCCTTTTAGATCCAGAGAATAAACAGGGGATACGGGCATGTTGAGCACTGACCCCAAATATCTGTCCAACCCGTAAAGTTGGGAACCACCGCCGGTAATGAATATTCTCTCTACTCTATTTCCCTGAAACCTGTTCTGGTAGAATTCTATACAGGATATAAGCTGTTTTGTAAGTTTGACCACAAAGTTGTTTATTGATTCATAAACCTCCCTGTGTTCCTGTGTAGACTCATTGTCAGGAAGCTTAAGGCCGTATATCATTTTCAGCTTTTCAGCAACATCAATTGGTACACCCAAATCCTTTGCAATATGTTCGTCTATATTACTGCTGCCGCAAAGTATGACTTTGTTGAAGGTGAGGACTCTGTTCTGCATTATATTTATAATGGTTGTTTCCGAACCAAAATCAAGAACTGCAAAAGTGTCTGAATTCTGGACATTGTTCTGTATACTTGTTTCGGTTGGAATACTGATATCACTTATCCTGTTAAAGAACTTGGCAGTGCTGTTTCCCGGTATATCTATGGCAAGCGGTTTCAAATCCAGCATCTGAAGGACCTTTACGTAGCTTTGTATAACAAGCCTGGGTACTGCGGTTGCAAATACCTTGCAGATATCCAGCCCGTCTTTTTTGGTAGTTTGAAGGATTTTATAATCCACACTGTAATCATTATTCAGGAAAGGCAGGTATACGGATACTGTTCTTTTTATAGCCATATCACACGTTTCGTTGGGCATTACCTCTATGGAGTATATCCTGGTAATGATATTTGTGCCGGACATTATAATTTTGGCTGTTTTGGCAGACATTTTGTAACTAGTTATCAGGTTTTTGATTGCCTGAACTATTCTCGTCGTATCGTGAATTGAACCGTTGGCGATTGCACCAAAAGGTGTTTTACAGATTCCAAATTTTTTTACAAATACCCTGCAGTCTTTTCTTAAACTGACTTCTAGAACTTTTATGTTTCTATAACCCACATCAATACAGAGAATACTGTCATTTTTCTTGAAAAGGTCTAAAATCATAAAAATACACTTCCTGCTCCCCATAATTTTTCCATAAATAAAATAAAATCAGGCTGGATATTAAATGTTCTCTACTGATTAATTATTTTATATGATTATAATAAGAAATTCAATATATTTCATCCTTTACCCAACCATAATTATGAAATTTCAATGTATGCAGGCTGAAAATCAGTTTAAATATTTCCAAAATGCTTATAATGTTCATACAGTATTAAAAAATGATGTCACATTTTTATAATCATAAGTGTTAAGTAATATAGTATTGCCCATCTTGCTATTATTGAAACCAAAGTTGTCTACCTTTATGTGTAAAATAGGCGTATAATTAGGGTATATTTTGTTTATAACCCGTTTTGGCGCAGGGGGAGTTATTTTGTTCGATTTAATTTCATCAATTTTGAAGTATATCTTTACACTTATTATTTATCTGTTCATTTTCGGTGTAATCAGACTAATTTATCTTGATATAAAGTCAATGAATTTTAAAAAATCCGAGAACGAAGGTTATCCCTATCTTAAACTAATTAATCAAAGGGAGAACCTTGATTTTAAAATAGAAGAAACCTACATGCTTAAGAACCATATATCTGTCGGTCGCGGCAATAACAACGATATAGTTATAAAAGACCCGTTTGTTTCAGGAAAGCATGCAGAAATTAATGTAGTTGACAATAATTTTGTATTAAGGGATTTGAATAGTAAAAACGGTACTTTTTTAAATGGGGAAATATTACAGGAAGGTTTTGCGTATTTAAAGGATGGGGATAAAATCAAATTCGGATTGATAGATTTCCTATTCGTAGACTATAAGGCATAGAGGGGCGAAAATGCTGAGATTATTGAATTATAAGCATCCTGTGAATCTTTTGGTTGCTGTTGATATAATTGCATTCGGTTTATTATGTTATCATAACAGCAGCAAGGCATTTGACTGGAAGACCTTACTTGCAGGTGTCATTATTTCTGTTTTGTTTTGTATTACATATTTGATTATTGTTAAAAAAGGTATGGGGGATGAATATCTTTTCTTAATAGTTGCTATGCTCTCAAGCCTTGGATTTATAATGATATACAGGCTTGATAACGAGGCGGGCTTCAGGCAGTTCATATGGCTCTTGCTTGGAATTTCCCTTTTCTTTTTAAGTTATTTTGCATTTATAAAAATAAAAACATGGTCAAAATTCATTTATTTCTATATAGGCGCATCTTTTTTGCTTTACATACTTACTCTGGTTTTGGGAACCGACATTGGCGGTTCAAAAAACTGGATAATAGTAGGCGGCTTCAGATTTCAGCCCTCGGAAATAATCAAAGTCCTTTTTATACTGTTCCTTGCATGTTACTTTAAAGATCCGGATTCCTTAAGGTTTCCTTTGAATAAACCCAAATTCCTGAATACTCGTTTGGGCAGAAGTCTTTTTCTGATGGCAGCAGTTTATATGAATGTCGCTTTTCTTTTTCTGCAGGGTGAATGGGGTACAGTACTTCTTTTCCTGCTTGTTTTTCTTGCAGAGGTTTATGTTTTTGATAAAGGAAAGGTCCTCATGCTGGTTAATTCCGCAGCTATAATTATTTGTGCTGCAGCTGGGTATTTTCTCGTATACCACATTAAAGTACGTTTTGATATCTGGCTTAATCCATGGGCCGATATTTCAGGAAAGGGTTATCAGATAGCCCAGTCTCTTTTTGCAATTGCTGCAGGCGGCTTTTTTGGAACGGGAATAGGCTCGGGAAGACCTGATCTGATACCTGCCGTAAATACCGATTTCATCTTTTCGGCTATAAGCGAAGAAATGGGAATATTTGGGGGAATGGCAGTAATTCTGTTGTTTTTCATACTGGCTTACAGAGGCTTCAAAATAGTTATGAAGGTTGAAGATAAATTTAACAAGGCATTAGCATTAGGGATTGCAGTTCAGATAGGAATACAGACATTTATAATAATCGGAGGAGTAACCAAATTGGTTCCTCTTACGGGAATTACGCTTCCCTTTATAAGTTATGGGGGAAGTTCACTGGTAACAAGCTTTATTCTTTTAGGACTGCTGCAGGCATTATCATCCGGTAAAGCCCAAAGGTCAGGGGGGGTTGATAAGCTTGACAGAGAATAAAAAAATCATTCACATTTTTATATTCATATGTTTTCTGTTTTTACTGCTTGCGGGATATCTGACGTATATTCAGCTTTTTGAGTCGACAAGCCTGTCTGCAAATCCGTATAACAACCGTAATCAGCAGCTTGAGAACGATACACTGCGCGGAAGTATTTTTGACAGAAATGGGAAATTACTTGCTTACAGTAAAAAAACAGGTGATAAACAAACCCGTATCTATCCTTTTAATAATCTTTACAGCCAGCTCATAGGGTATGATTCCAAAATTTATGGAAAATCACAGCTGGAAAAGCAATATGACAACTATCTTGTAAACAGGAATATAGCCAATCCTCTTCTGGCTATTAAAAATGCATTCAACAGTAAGGAGAAGACGGGAAACGACCTGTATCTGACCATAGATAACAAGCTTCAGACCTTGAGCAGGCAGCTTATTGGAAACAGAAACGGTGCGGTAGTTGCTATGGATCCGAAGACCGGTGAAATATTGGCAATGGTAAGCAAACCCGATTTTAATCCCAACAGCAGTACTCTTGAAGCAAACTGGCAAAACCTTGCGGAATCCTCAAGCCACCCATTTCTTCCGCGTGCCACCCAGGGATTGTACAACCCGGGCTCTACCTTTAAAATAGTAATAAGTACAGCGGCGTTTGAAAATGGAATGGGAACTGTTAAAATGAACGATAAAGGCAGTGTCATCATTGACGGCAGGCAGATAAAAAACGAGGGCGGAAGTGCATATGGAAATATAGATATAGGCAAGGCACTTTCTGTATCAAGTAACGTATATTTCTCTCAAATTGCAGTACAACTGGGCCAGGACAGGCTTAAGGAAATTACATCAAGATTTGAGCTTGGGAAAGAGATTCCTTTTAATATACCGCTTGAGCAAAGCTCCTTCGGCTATAGGAATATGAGCAAGGCGGATATGGCATCGGCCGGTATAGGCCAGGGGAAGGTTCTTGTAACCCCACTGCAGATGGCAATGATTACATCTGCCATAGCCAACAAGGGAAATATGATGAGACCTATGCTGGTAAACAGGATAAGTACCCATGATGGTCTGCTGGACCTTAAAAACTACAAAAGTTCTCTTCTTGCACATGTAACTGATAGTAATACTGCTGCAGGCATTAAAAAGATCATGCAGGAAGTTGTAGATAAAGGCACGGGAAGAAATGCAGCAATAAGAGGCATTAGTGTTGCGGGTAAAACGGGAACTGCAGAAAATGAGTTTACAGGAATTCAGAACAGGAAGGAGCATTCCTGGTTTATAGGCTTTGCTCCAGTCGAAGATCCTCAGATAGTAGTTGCCGTCATTCTTGAATATAACGGCTCTTCAGGCGGAAGTGTCGCAGCGCCTATTGCGAGAAGCATAATATCGGAATATTTGAACAATCGATAGGAGTTGAATTATGGCGGGTCAAAGAGTGCTCATAGTAGATGATGAGGTTGAAATTGCCGAGATAATAAGAGATTATCTGAGAGCGGAGGGTTATGAGGTAAAATTGGCTTCTGACGGAGAAGATGGCCTGAGAAGCTTTAAAAGCTTTGATCCTCAGCTTGTAATACTGGACGTTATGATGCCCGGGCTTGATGGCATGGAGGTTTGTCGTATTATCCGGTCCCAGTCGAGTATACCAATAATAATGCTGAGCGCAAAAAGCAGCGACATAGATAAAATACTGGGGCTTGGTCTTGGCGCTGATGACTATATATCCAAGCCGTTCAGCCCCGGCGAACTGGTAGCCCGCGTGAAAGCACATTTCAGAAGATATATGCACCTGTCCAATACACAGCAGTCAGATATCCTTGAGTTTGGGAACCTGAAAATAGACAGCAGGTCGTACCAGGTTACCGTCAATGGTAACAAAGCCGAACTTGCCGCCAAGGAATTTGAACTTCTTAATTTTATGGCAAACCATCCCGGCCAGGTTTTTACAAGAGAACAGTTGTTTAACCAGATATGGGGCTTTGATGAATATGGCGATATAAATACGGTTACGGTACACATACGTAAAATCAGAGAAAAAATTGAACAGGATCCCTCGAACCCTGATTATGTAAAAACGGTCTGGGGCGTCGGGTATAAATTTGATGGAGGTGCTGCATGAAGCTGGGTACCCGCGGAAAGCTTTATGCCGGTTTCGTAATTATTGCAGTATTAACCATATCGGCAGTTCTCTTGTCCTATAATAATTTAATTTCAGCATTGACAAACAAGTCTGTACAGCCGACTGTCAACGAAGCAAGAGTGCTTGTGAATCCTGTGCTTGATATTATAAAAAAGAATTATATGGCCGTTCTCAATAAACAGGATCTGAATACAGTTCTTGAGATTGAAATAAAAAAGCTTGGTTTGAAGCTTCAAATAGTTGATATGAACGGAAGAATTGTGTACGACTCGGAAGATGCCTATATTTTGTCCAAAAATAAAATTGTTGATATTGAAACGCAGATCCAATATGATTCAAGCTTTCAGTCACAAAATCCCGGCTTGCAAAAAATATCATTCCCCATTGCAGTTAATGGCAGTCAGATAGGAAATGCGGTATTTGTAATTTCCTCTGAATATTTTTCTGAACAGTCTTATTCCAATAAAGCCGTGACGGTTCTGTTGCCGGTCATTATGGGCTGCAGTTTGTTTTTGATTGCCATGTTGATTTACATTGCCAGAGTTTCAAAAGGTATTTTAAAGCCCGTCAGTGATTTGAACAAAGCCGCAGGATACATTTCTAAAGGTAAGCTGGATATAAGGCTGCAATACAGGAAATCGAATGAAATAGGAGATTTTACAAGAGCCTTTGATATGATGAGGGAGGAATTGCAGGAATCACTATTACGGCAGGCTGAGCTTGAAAAAGAAAGAAAAGAATTGATAGCAAGTATCTCTCATGACATTAAAACCCCAGTCGCCTCAATTAAGGCATATACAGAAGGCCTTCTGGAAGGAATGGCGAAAGACCCTGAAACCTCCAAGAGGTATCTTGATGTAATAAAAAGAAAAACCGACAGTCTTGTCAAGCTTGTAGAGGATTTGTTCCAGCATTCTCTTCAGGATTTGGGCAAATTCAGGATAAATATTACCGAAGGCTACAGCCAAAAGCTGTTGACAGGTATACTTGAACCCCTGATGCTTCAATTCGGCGACAGCAAAATCAATTTTATTATAGAGAAACCAATTCCGGACGTCCTGGTAAAGGCTGATCCTTCAAGAATAGAGCAGGTCATATTGAACCTTGTCCAAAATGCGGCAAAATACACTCCCGAAGGCGGTACTATAACATTGGGAGCAAAGCTGGAAGGGAATTTTCTGAAGGTTGAAATAAGGGATACAGGATATGGGATATCTCCTGAAGAGCTGCCATTTGTTTTTGACAGGTTTTACAGAAGTGAAAGGTTCAAAATGATGAAATTTGAGGGCGCCGGGCTTGGACTTTCCATATGCAAGTATATCGTAGAACAGCACAGTGGAAGCATCTCGGTAAGCAGCAGCCTGAATAGCGGAAGCTGCTTTACCTTTACAATACCCAAGGTGTGAAATGTAATATTCTAAATTAAGGGAAAAAATAGAGACAGGTACGTACAATAGTAAAATCTATCAAACCATTCGCAAACAGGCTCTAATAACTTAACTTGATCAAACATGGGCGCTGGATATTCAGCGTCCTTGCTTCAAATCCAGCGCTGTCCACATCCATGTGGACAGTTTTAAAACTGGCACCATGTTTGATCTTCGTCAATGATAAAGAGCCTGTATGCTCATTCCACTGATATATTTTACTATTGTACATACCTGTCTTTCCCATATATAATTCTTCTCTTTTCTTGAAAAACCTCATTTAAAAGATATTAAAAACAATATTAATACTTCAATTGTCTTAAGCGGTTTAACTTAATAATTGTTCCCCTACTCACACATAGTATATTGACACACATAGTAATATGCGTTATGCTATAGATGATAAAACTTAAGAGGTGTTGCTATTGGATGAACTGATATACAACAGTGATATGGTGCGCGGCAATATAGATACGTTTATTTTAAGCGTCCTGCTGCAGGAAGATAATTACGGTTATAAAATCATTAAGGAAATTTACATAAAAAGCGGAAACCTCTATGAATTGAAGGAGCCGACCCTTTATTCAAGTCTCAGGCGACTTGAGTCACAAAGGATGATTGAGTCCTATTGGGGGGAGGAAACCCAGGGGGGCAGAAGAAAGTATTACCGAATAACTCAGTCCGGAATAGAATTGTATGAAAAAAATTTCAGAGAATGGAAAAGCGCGAGGGACATGATTGACAGACTTATTGCATCAGGACGGGAGGGTAAATAATATGAAAGAGCTGGAAAGACATGTGGACAGTCTGTTTGCAGATTACAGACAGACCAGGGAAACAAAAGAACTTAAGGAAGAGATATTAAGCAATTTGGAAGCCAAGACTGCCGATTACATACAGGAAGGTATGACCCGTGAAGATGCTGTAAAGAAAGCTGTTGAAAGTATAAAAACTGTAGATTACCTTATTGACGGCAGCAGAAAGATATATTTCAACAGGTATGTTGTGGAGATGTTCAGGTCTTTATTAATATATATACTTATCGCCTGGATTGTAACAATACCCATGAGGGTTATCAGTTCAAGCATCATGATTAATAATCTTCTTACCTGTGCGGCAGTTATACTTGGTGTGATTTATTTTACTTTGGCAGCCAGGAAGGATAGTGTATATCTGAATGAACAACGTTCTTTTGACACAAAGAAAATAGTCAGGTTTAGGATACTTGTATGGATTGTCTGGGTGCTTTTTATAC
>JAUZPR010000040.1 GCA_030705825.1 Bacillota bacterium
CAAGCATGGCTAATGCAATTAACTATACCAAGGCAGGAGTAACGGCCTCGGTTGCAACCGATTCAAAAACAGGTCTTAGTTATCTCAACATAACTTCTGATAAAACAGGAACCGGAAGCTCTTTCACAATTACCGACAAAGCGGGAAATGCCTCTGCAGTGTCGGGAGCTAACAACAGTACCGTCAGTGCTCAAGACGCAATATATTCTATTGATGGCAAGGAAAATACTTCACAAACCAACGAAGCGGTACTGGATAACGGAAAGGTGAAGATAGGCTTTACAAAAGCCGATGGTAAGGATATAAACGTTTCTGTAGATACTGATGTAAATTCAATTAAGGATGATATAACAAAATTTGTTAATGACTATAATAAGTTGATTTCTCTTACCCATTCCTATTCAGGTACCTTCAGCGGCGCATCCCAGCTTGAAAAAGAATTCGGAAGTGCTCTGAATTCAAAAAAGGTTTCTTTGGAAAACGCAGGAATACATATCAATAAGGATAATACTCTTTCAGTAGACAATACAAAACTGGAAAAGAGTTTAAAGAGCAATACGACATATGTAAGAAGTATATTTACAGGCAGCAGCGGATTAGCTGACAAAGTAACTTCAAAAAGTAATGCTGTGATTGCCGCACCATTGAAATATACCAATTTGGACGATATGCAAAATAATCAAAACAGCTTTATAAATTATCTGAACTCTACCAATAAGGTTTCTCCTACAAACCCATATTCGGGATTGCTGGTTAATATGCTTCTATAATCACAATAAAAGTTGTTAAATAGGGCGCTGTTATTTACAGCGTCCTATTATTTCTTTTTATCAATATAGTAAGAAGGTATTTGTACAGGATTAGGCCTGTAAGCCGAATACATCTTTTTCCCCTGGCTGATTTTTTTTACTTCATCTCCCAGGCTGGTCAACAGATTTTTTGCCTTTTCATTGTTATGTTTGTCTATTTCATTTATTTCGTTTACAATTTTTATTATAGAACCTATAATTTGCTGAAGTTCCTTTGCGCCTTGCAGATTAGGGTCTTTGAGTTCATCCATACTATTTATTCCCAGTTCCTGCTTCAACCTTTTAAAATATAACTCAAACTCATCATCTAATTTATCTATTTCTTCAATTATTTTTTGTTTATACAAAATAGCTTTTTTAAGAGTATCGACTCCGTCTTCGGTGATACTCTTAGCCTGATCCTTGGTTAAGGAAAGAAAATTCTGTAGAAGTCCATACTTTTTAACGGAATTTTCGGTAAGTCTCAGAATGTATTTTTCAGGACTTGTATCCATGTAAATCACCACCTATAGAAAATCTTAATTCAATAATAAATAAAAAGGAAACGTTTTTCAAATGAAAAAATTAGGCCAGATAAACATGACCTAATTTTTAAACTTAATAAAATCATCTTGCTATTTGCTGAGGTTTTTCCTGGCACTTAGCAGTTTTCATTGCCTGAGTCCATGTATCCCGGAGTTCTTTTGCAAATCCAAGCACTTCTTCAAGTATTTCTTTATCTTTACTTACATTTGCATCAACCAGACGTCTGTACAAATAGTCATATAGTATAGATAAGCTGTGAGAAATACCATATTTCATATTTAAGGTGCATTTCAACTCCATAATTATATCCTGTGCTCTGAGTATACTTGAATGTGTCTTTTCCAGGTCATTTTCGTCAATGGAACGCTGTGCTTGCATAATGAACCTGACAATGCCATTATAAAGCATCAGGGTTAATTCCTCAGGTGATGCAGTCTGTATTGAATTATCACGATACTGCTTGTATGCCGAATTCGCTGTCATGTATTTCCCTCCAAATTGTGGTTTTAAATTATGTAACTAATATTTATTTGCTTCCCAATTGAGAACTCAGCCAGCTACTTTGCGAACTCATCTGTGATAAAGCGGTCTCAAGGTTTGAATAGGTTTGATATAATTGATTTTCCTTGTCGGTAAGTCGTTCAGTCAAATCATAAATATCTGAATTATATTCTGTAAGTTGCTTATAGAGCATATTGGTATATTCAGAAGCATCTCCAGGCAAACCTGCTTCCTCAAGCAGCGTGCCCTTGTTTCCATAGCTGTCCATTGAGGATCTTATATTGTCCTGGAGCACGTCATACAGTCTGTACGCCAATCCTTCCTGCTGGTAACGTGTTGACCTCTGTCCGTTGGATGAATAAGAAATGTCCGACTGCTTCGAAAATAAGTTCATAACACCATCAGGATTGTTTTGTATTGCAGCCTTTAATTTGTCTTCATCAATATATAACTTGCCCTTTTCCTCATATGTGCCTGTTGTTATACCAATTGAGCTGAGATTAGTATTTACGCCATCCACGCTGTCTATCAGTGCGCTTCTCATATTGGTTACAATATTCTCCAACATGGAGTCGTTTCTCAAAAGCCCTGTCTTTGCCTTATTTTCCCATAGTGTTATTTGGTCAGCTGTCATTGACGATTTCTGTGCATCTGTCAGAGGCTGGTAACTACTGTCATAAGTTTCTGAAAGCTTCCCGTTAATTTTTGCTATTACATCGTTATACTTATCCACAAAGCTTTTAATATTATTGTAAATTGTATCAACATCTGCGCTTATATTTACATTCTGACTATTATGGTCATCATCTCTCAGAATTGTATATGTAACCCCGTTAGCTGTAAACGTATTGCTGCTCCTTGTGAGAGTTTGGTCATCAATAACTACACTAGCATCATGTCCTTGAACTCCCCCGTCAGCTATAACAATCGGATTATTCAAATCTATCCCTGTTGCACCCGCGTCAGGCCCATTTGAAAAAAGATTGCCCATGCTTTGAGATATTTCTATATTACTTCCATCTCCCATTTGCGAAGCGGTAATACTGAATTTATCAGTTATTTCATCATAATTCATTTTAACTTTTGCGTCCTGATCGCTGCTTACAGTATTCATCACGCTAAGCAGTGATTGAGAAGCATCAAATTTAAATTCCTTACCGTTTATTGTAAAGTCCAGCTGTCCTGCCGCTTTTGCCCCTGAAGCAATATTCATCTTCGCTAAAGCATCACTTCCGGGAGCCCCCGAAGACAGTGAAAAATATGCTACACTGCTATCCCTTGAAAATGTTATTTGGCCGTTTCCATCAACACTTGCAGAAACATTTTTAGATGGAAATGAAGATTGAACCCATGTGTTTACCATATTTACTATGTCATTTGCATTCCCAGTATTCGCAGAATCGTCACTCGGGAATGTAAACTGTTTTGTAACCCCATCTATTGTAAGGTTAAAGCTATCACCGCGGAAATCAAAATCTGTTACAGGACCACTGCCCCCAACCGTAGTGGCACCGCCTTGAAAAGTCAGAGGAGTCGAAAACTTATTGGCAAGCTGTGCTAAAGTCAGGCCTGCATTCAGTTTGTTTGTATCCTGGCTGTTAAATTTCATGGAAGCCAGCGCATCGTTTGTTGAACTGCTTGACAACGTTATCCTGCTTATGCTGCTGTTTGCAGTGGAAAAAGCAAGCTTGTACCCTGACGCGGTAACATTAACCTTGCCTGCTCCAAAAGCATTTGATATCTGGTTCTGCAGCCCTGCTGCAAGGTCGGATATGTTTGAATAATTACCTATAGTGATTAACTTAGTGACTCCATCAATACTAAGGTTGAATGTTTTACCATTCAAAGCACTTATGTCTGTTGCTTCATTCGCAGCATCCGTAATATCAGCAAAGCTCAATAAGCCGCTGGATACATTGCCGCTGCTGACAGCCTTATCAGCTATTGCCATACTGTTTACAACAATTGTATGAGTCCCGGCTTGAGCCGCTGCCGTACCACTGACTGAAACTACAGAGCTTGTGGAAGATCCTTCTGTGGCTGTCGCCAAAAATTTCTTAAAAGTTGATTGGGAAAGCATATTATTTGCAGGATTCGTATAATCAAAAAACCCTGTTTGAAATCCCATCAATGTATTTGTAGTATCCCTGTATGCATCGCTTTTCCACTGTGTCAGCTGCTTCTGTTGGTTCAGCTTGTCCAGAGGCCGGCGCTCAATCGTCATCAGCTGCTGCACTATAGAATCAACGTCAATTCCACTGCCGCTAAGACCAAATGTACGCATTGTATTTGAAAATTGATTTACACCGTTTACACCACTTGTTGCCATACAATCACCTTCTTTCATCCACCATTATTCCGGCCATCTCCCAAAATTTTGCCACCATATCCAATGTTTTTTCCGGAGGTATCTCTCTTACTATCTCATTAGTATCAGAGTTGATAACTTTCACCATTATCTCTTTAGTTTTTGGATGAATAGAAAACTCGAACCGCCTCATCCCTCCTGAAATAGCTTTATTAGCTTTTTCAATAGCGTCAATTACCACTTTTTCCGAGACAGGCAATTCTTTTTTTTCTACAGGTGTCAGCTGAGAAATTTTGAGATTGTATATATTCTGGTTCACATTATCATTTGTATTGGTTTCAGAGTTGTCATTAGCAGGCTTGGAATCCTGAGCTTTCAAATAGGTAGTTTGAGAGGCATCCATGCCGTCAATCTTCATACTAATCCCTCCATGAAAATATTCCTATTAATATAATCGGAACAATTTGTAAGAAAGTTTAGTACTAATTATACAATAGTATCACAGGAAAATAATCGCATTCAATTAATTTTCACTTTAATGAATCAATATATATTTTCAGGGTTCAATATGTCGTAAGTTAGCATATCAGCCTTCATGTGATGCAGAAATCCACTTTTCAGTCTCCTTTATACCAGCTGCCAGAGTTATCCTGGGAGTCCAACCCATTAATCTTCCAGCTTTATCATAATTACAAAGGAGTTTTTGAATTTCACTCTGAGGATGTATATGAGGTATGTGCTTTATCAGGTTTCTGTCTCCGGTTACCAGAAAAGCCAGGTCATTTATACTTATATCTTTCCCTAACCCGGCATTTACAATTTCACCATTAACCTTGTCAGAATACCCTGCTTTGATAACGAAATCTGCACAATCTTCTACAAAAAGTAAATCTCTTGTCTGTGTTCCATCTCCATAAATATTCAATACCTGTTTTTCAAGGTTTCTTTTAATAAATATAGCAACTACTCCACCCTCTCCACTTGCCTTCTGGAAAGGTCCATAGGTATTGAACGGTCTTATGACTACAGCAGGCATTTTATAGGCATACCAGTAGGAAAGAACCATATTTTCACCCGCTATCTTACTTCCGGCATAAGGAGATGCAGGCTTCGTGGCATGCTGTTCGGTAATACCGGTTTCTTCTGCAGCACGGTCGTACACCATACATGTGCTCATAAATACAATTTTAGTATTGTGAATTTTACACTGTTCCAATATATTAAAGGTTCCTAGCGTATCATTTTCAAAGGTAGTCCGGGGATCGTCGATACTGTCCTGCACATTTATACTGGCTGCAAGATGATAGCATATATCGAATCTATTCCCAAAGAGCTTTTCAAGGGTCGAGACATCTTTTATATCACCTTCAATGAATTCTGCCAGGTTTGGGTGTCCTTCAAATTCTTTAATATTTTCAGTCCTTCCATTGGATAGGTTATCAAGTATCCAAACCTTCTGCCCGTCCTCTAACAGTTTTTTTACTACCCAACGTCCAATAAAGCCTGCTCCGCCTGTAACCAGTACGTTCAATAAAATCATCCTTTCCGTCAAATCATCCTGCCACATATAAGCTTTTATTTTTTATACCTGTCGATTATTTCAACCACATTTTCTATCACATACTCAATATCCTGTATAGACATCTTGGGGAACAATGGTAGTGTAATCATCCTGTCATACAGCTTTTCCGCATTCGGGCATAACCCTTTATCGTAACCGAGTTTCCTGTAATATGGGTGATAATAAACCGGTATGTAATGGACATTAACCCCTATATTTCTCTTCTTTAGCTCATTAAAAATTTCTTTTCTCCCGACCCTGAGCTTTTCAAGCTTTAGCTGAATTATGTACAGATGCCAGGCTGACATAGTATTTGCCATCTGAAAAGGAACTACTATTTCATCGATATCCTTGAATGCATTATTATAGGTGTCCGCATAATTCCTTCTTTTTTCAAGAAATCCGTCAAGCTTGTCCATCTGGCTGATACCTAGGGCCGCCTGTATGTCGGTCATACGGTAGTTGTATCCTAAAAACTGCTGTTCATAATACCAGCTTCCTTCATTGCCGGTCAGCTTGTCTTCATCTCTTGTTATCCCATGCGACCTGAACATTATCATTTTTTCATAGTATTCCCTGCTATTGGTTAGAATAGCTCCACCCTCACCTGTTGTAATATGTTTTACCGGATGGAAACTGAATGTAGTCATGTCACTGATGGTACCCGCTTTTTTACCCTTGTATTCTGCGCCTAGAGCGTGTGCACCATCTTCTATAACAATTAACCCGTATTTCTTTGCCAAATCTGTAATAGCATCCATATCACAAGGTTGGCCGGTAAAATGAACAGGAATAATAGCTTTTGTCCTTTTAGTTATTTTTCTTTCAATATCCTTTGGATCAATATTATATGTTTCAGGATCGATATCTGCAAAAACCGGCTTTGCACCAACGTAAAGGGCACAATTGGCAGATGCTGCAAAGGTTATTGGGCTTGTTATCACCTCATCACCTATACCTATCCCTGCTGCAAAGCACGCAGCATGTAAAGCGGCAGTTCCATTGGATATTGCTGCACAGTGTTTTGCACCCGTATAGTCTGTAAGCTTTTTCTCGAACTCACTTATTTTTGGTCCAGTTGTAAGGTAATCACTTTTTAGCACCTCAACAACAGCTTTGATATCATCTTCATCAATCCACTGCCTGCCGTATGGGATGAATTGACGTTTGTCTAAGTTTTCATAAAAGTTTCCCATTATAGCATCTCCTATAACGTTAACAATTTGACATTACAAGTTTAAGTCTTTCTTACAACGGTTTATTAGTCTATTTTCAATTTATGCTTCTTTATCATTTCAATACTTTTCCCTATGTCCTCTTTCGGAAGATTGCTTATGAAGTTGGGTTCCAATTTCCACCATTCCAATTGTAACAACTCTTTAATAACATCCTCTTCAAATCTGTATTTGATAACCCTAGCTGGTGTCCCTACTGCAACTGCATAGGGTGGTATATCTTTGGTAACAACACTGTTTGCTCCTATAACAGCCCCATGCCCTATGTGATTGCCCGCAAGTACAGTAACGTTCACTCCCATCCAAACATCACATCCGACAATTGTATATTCTTCACTTACATAATTATCAGTCAATTCGGACATATCAACTGTCAATATACCTGTTGATAGATATCTCATATTATGATTTGTTGAGCCAATACTAACATTATGACTTAAGGAGCAATATCTGCCGATAATAGTATTTGGCGATAACATGCCTGATAAGTGATAGGAATTCCTTCCGAAAAGGAAATTTCGAATACTAGAAAGGATTCCATTATTAAGCATTGCTGGGCATTCTACGAAAACATTATTTTCCACATCACCATAACTAAAGTCAAGCGGGCCATTAAGATCCAGCCAGTCTGCTTTGGATAAGAATTCAAAATTATTTTTGCCTCCGCTCTTTTGTTGAACCATAATTATTAAACCACCCCTTTTAAATCTTTAATCCTCTTAGGATTGATCTATTTTACAAGCTGGCCAATAATACTGGTTGCAACTCTCTTTGCGCCTTGTGCATCAACCAGTGTCTGACCTCTAATAGCCATTTCTTTTCTTAGTCTGCAATCCTCTGATATTAGTTTTACATTATCCTTTATTACTTTTTCATCTAATTCGTTATACCATCCTAGATTCTTTACATACCCAAATTCGCTCATTTTCTCCGCAATGAATTCCTGGTTATCTGCCATAATAAAAGCCAATGTGGGTAAGCCGCATGCACAAAGTTCATACAAGGTACTTCCCCCGGATGATATGGCTAAATCGGAAGAGAGCATGATTTCTGACATATGTCTTACATTTTCATGTAGAATAATGTTTTCGTTTTTCTTACGCATCTCATGTAGCCGGTCTTTATTACTGAACATATTTCCAACAACAATATTTACTTTCAAATCCTTTAACTCATCCACTTTTAATAAAACTTCCGGTATTCTGATGCTCAAATTGTAAGGGTCTGAACCACCAGTCGTTATCATCATACTTTTTACTTCCTTATTAGTTGACCGGGCAGGTAGATTCTTAAATTCCCCTCTAATAAGGTTATATTGCGGTCCAAGGAGCATCATCTCGTTTTCGCTATATTTATGATAATTTAAATATTCTCCTGTAATATTTCCATTTACAAGTACATCTACCGGATATGAGAATTTATTTATATCGTCTATGTAAACAAGCTTTTTCACATTCTTTTTCAGCTTTGAAAGATACTCAAAGTCTACGTTATATGTATCTATAATTAAAACATCAATTTCGTATGTTCCGATAAGTTTTATAATTAAATCAGCTTCGCTTTTTAGGTCAATTGAAGAATCCAGGTCGCTACCCTGTAATTCAATAGCTTTTAAGCCAGCTTTGCCAATCTCCCTTATTCCAGCAGCAAAGTTACTTAAAAAATAAACAGAGCATCCTATTCTTTCAAGCTCCTCGGCCAAAGACAGGCAACGCATGATATGCCCCATTCCGATATCGGGGCTTCCATCAGCTCGAATTGCAATATTAAGCATATTATTGAACCTTTCTAATCAATTCAAAGGCCTCCACATATCTTCTGCCTACAACTAAGCCCCATCTTTCAGCAATAACTTCAAGCCCTTTTATCGATCTTGGATGAGGAAATTCGCGAATTTCAGATTTATAGCACTTTAAAGCCTCCAATTTCATACTTATTGTATCTTCAATATCTATGAAAACGTTTGGTTTAAAAGAGTTCTCTCCATACTTGAAATTCCATTCTGTTGAGGATGGTGTCTCAAAGCAGTATATTTCCTTTACGCTGTATTCTCCTACAGGTCTGCACGCAGTAATTACTGCTTCAAATGTCAACCTATGATCTTTGTTCAAATCCCCATAGTGGTGGGTATATACAATATCGGGTCTAAATCGCTCAATATGCTTTTCTATTGTTCTGGTAATATTCAATATACTCATTGAATCGAATCTGTTATCGGGAAAATCGTTAAAGAAAACCTCGCTATAACCAACCGTTCGCGCAGCGCTTTTTGCCTGATTTTTCAGACCCTCCAGGCATGCTTCATCGGTATCGTCTCTATTATCCTGCCTTGAAGTGAGGCCTTCACCTAAAATTACGCATTGGGCAGAGTCCCCACTGTCAATATATTTTCTTATAGTACCACCACATCCCAGTATTTCATCATCTGGGTGTGCAGCAATAACCATTACTCTTCTCATTCTGAAATCCTTTCAATAATATAGTAATAAATTTTATAAAATAATCATTCAAGTATGATATATGACTGTAACGGACACAGCTGGGATCTGTTAATCTTAAAATTTTTAATTCCTAGAACTTCTTTTAACGCTAATGTCTCTCCGGGGTAATCATGTACATTTAATTCGTCGAATCCAATAACAGCTCCTTTTACAAGATGGTCACGTATCAGTTCAAGGCACACTTTAGTTGGTTCATATATATCAAAATCAAAATATGCAAAAGCCACAATCGTTTCAGGATTTTCTTCCAAATATTTTTTTAATGTAACTGTTGCATCGCCCTTAACAATATCGTGTTTCTTAATATGAGGTATTGGACTTTCAGATTCATGATAATCTAAAACTTTTTCAAGGTATAGCTCATATTCATTTGTAACCCCAAAATCACCTTTTTTAAATTTATCCTTTTTATCCTTATCTGTCACACCAGGAAATCCTTTAAATGTATCAAACCCAATAATCTTTCTATTGTAGTTATATGGTTCATAGATGCCCCGTAAGTTTTCAAAAAGCGCCATGTTCTGGCCCCATCTAACCCCAAATTCTATTATAGACCCATGGATATTTATTATTTTTTGGTATAACTCGTTCATAAAAAAAATCCTCGAGAGTGTTTGCCTTTTAATATATAGACCTATGTTTGCAAGTAATTCATCTTCAGGAATTGGCGATTCCTTGAAAATCTGAAAGAACTTTTCCCTGTTACTCATTTCTTTGTCAGAACTTTTGACAATGGCATTAAAAATATTACTCATTTAAATTCCCTCCATTATTTTTAAAATTAGAAATAGGTCAATAAACAATTAGGATATTTATTTTTAACTCAACAAAATGTTATATGCATGTTACGAGTCCCTCAAAAAGGCACTACATAATTCCTGTCTAGTTATATTTCCTTCCATAATGATTTCCTTTGCCCTCAATGCTCCGACGTTAAAGATAAGGTCAATAACCGACATGTGTGAAATAAAACTTCCCCAAAGTTGAGGGTACTCAGGGTGCTTATAATCTTGAAAATATAATTTTATGCCCTTATCGTTAAATTCCTTTTGATCCGCATAATCTTTACCAAGAGCACCGAATATGTATAAATCTGCATTAAGTTTTTTGCACATATCTAATACCAATTCCGACTTGGCCCCATCAAAAATAATATCAGAAGCTTTGTAATACTTTACATTTATGTCTAGTTCCTGTAAGAAAAACTTGAGCATATACTCACATAAATCTGTCAAATAGATCCACTGCCTATTGTACATATCCTCAAAAAAGTCTGCATATTTAGAGAAAAAAGGCGCCTTTTTGTAAGAGAGGTAAATTGATTTCCAATGCTTTTTACTCCAATCTACTGTATTGTTGATTTCGATTTCCCTAATTTTTTTACTACGATAATCTTGTGTTAGAACCGGTACTGTCAACATCACCTCACCATTGGCAGTTTTAATTTTATTCCTATTATTCCAGTCCCTAACTTGATACTGCACATCATCAAAGAAACAAAATGAATCGCTTAAAATAATTTTATGAAATAATCCTAGCCATGGAAGGTATACAGGTTGATGAGCTGTTAGAATCATCCTTAGAACCTCCTTAGAGTTTCCAATATTCCTTCAAATAGATTGTCTACAACTAAATCCGGGTATATTGGCAATGATAAGGTTGACTGTGATATTAATTCAGCGTTTTCAAAATCATCTGCGCTTTGCTTTAAATAATTATGAAGTAGTTCATATCTCTCAATTGGAACTATTGACTTGATTTCGTTATCATTGAGAAAAGTTTTGAGTTTTTGAATAAATATTGTATCACCTTTTATAATAAATCTGTACCAATTTTGTAAATAGATATCGCTTTTGGGTTTTTGATAATCCCAGCCCTTTTGAAAGCATATTTTCTGGTATGTTTCTGCAATTTTTTTTCTTTTATCCAAGAAATCCTTCAGTTTTCCAAATTGGGCTATGCCTAAAGCTCCTTGTATGTCTGTCATCTGAAAGTTAAACCTGGGATAATAATCCGTTCTGCAGTCGAAATTTATATAGTCCCTGATATTGTCGATAATACTTCTATCATTTGAATAAACCATACCACCTTGTCCGGTTGTAATCATTTTAGTCGCATAAAAAGAAAATACCGCAATTTTACCAAATACCCCCACACTTTTGCTATCTATTTTAGAACCAATTGCTTGGGCGCAATCTTCAATAATCGGAATACCCAACTCTTTTAAATTGTGTATTTCGGCCGGGACACCGAATAAGTGTGGAACAATTATAGCTTTAGTATTTTCGTTTATTTTTTCAATCAAGCTGTTATATGAAACATTAAAATCCTCATAATCAACATCTGTTATTACAGGTTTTGCCCCCAACATATTAACTGCATTTAATAAAGCAGAACAAACATATGTCGGCATAATAACTTCATCTGAAGGTTTTACCCCTAATGCAACTAATGAAAGGTATATTGCAGTTGTTCCATTTGAAACTGCCACTGCATTTGAATCATGATTTCCAATATAATTAGATATCAGTTTCTCAAATTCCTTTACTTTTTCACCAGTTGCAATCCATTTACTTTTTAATACTTCTGCTACAGCTTTTTCTTCATTCTCATCAATAGAAGGTTTATTATGACTTATTGTCACAGTCATTCACCCCATTCTGAAACTGCAGGTAGTATCCCTTTTTAATTTTTGCAGGATTTCCAACTATTAATGAATAGGGCGGTACATAACCACAGTCTATAAGTATTGTACCCGCGGCAACCACTGAGTTATGCCCTATATGCACATCTCCGCCAATAAAAGAATGTGAGCCGACAAATGTATTGCTTTCTAAAATAATTGGCTTTCTTTCTATATCAGTCTCCATACCAATACACTTTTTATGTGAGTCAGCCACATTTATTGAAACAAAGGAAGCAATATCACAGTTATCGGATATAATTACCTCTCCACCTTTTGCATTTATCTCGGAAAATAATCCAATGTATACATTTTCCCCTATTTGGGGTTTACCATTTATAAATACAAGTGGATGAAATTCATTACGTCTCAAATCAAGAACATCAATAATAAGCGAAGTAAATTCCTTTTTAATCTCATCATTTTCCTTTACAGCCTTAATAAACTCAAGCATCTGTTCTTTTTTCATTTTACCACCACAAAATCAAACATGTGAGTAGACTGCCAAAGAGTTGGATTTATATCTACCTTATAACATTTCTTAAATCCAGTTTCTAAGGCCAAGTCCTTTACCAAGTTAAAATCAAGCCATAAACGCTTTTCTTCAAATTCAAGACTTCTGGCAATACGTTCATTATCCCAGTTAAGTCTGGAGTATGATTCGATATGGTCCTTTTTCCTACCCATATCCGGATTACGTGAAAATAAAGCCATACTGCTCTGTGACATCACTGAGAATATGTTTGAAAGAGCAGTTTGAACCTGTTTATAATTCTCAAGGTATTGAAGAACGGAATTTACTATAACTTTATTAAAATATCTGCCTTTTATATTGTTCATCAAAAGAATATCATCGCGAACAGCACTTATATTTCCGAAGTGCTCGATTTTCCTTTTTGCCTTTTCAATCATATTTTCCGCATAATCAAAAATCATAATCTCTTTCACGAAGGGAGACAGGTACATACTTGTCCATCCGACACCTGAACCGGCATCCAGCACCATATCATCCCTTTGAAATTGCAGTGCATCCACTATATCTTTTTGTGTCAGAAAATATTCGAAAGGGGTATAACTACTACAGCCCATTTGGACAAACATACTATCGGATTCAGCGTGCTCATTCCACATATTTCTCCAAAATTCCTGTACATTACTCATTAATATCACCTACATTCTAAATTTTCTCAAATGTGACTAATTCATTCTTCTTAATATCAGTTTTTGTTTGATGACCTATTAGGTAATTAACGAACTTTGGCGGCAATCCTGTCCCAGGCCTTTTTAGCTCCAAATGTTCTCTTTTAATGATTTCTCCTTTAAGAATATCGGTCCGTGCAACAATACTCCTTCGTGCAATTTCCCTCATCTCAAGTTCCTTTACCGTTGGTATAACTTCACGGCTTCCCAGGGCTTTCTCCGCATACCTTATATTCCCAACCAACTCCTTAAATTCAGAAGGATTTGATGAAAACCAGTGATCAGGACCTGGTAAATTTTTATCCAGAGTAAAATGTTTTTCAACTATTTTTGCTCCCACCGTGACTGCCATCACAGAAGCTATGGAATTTATTGTATGGTCTGAGAAGCCTATAATGACATCAAATGCCTGCCCGATTGTAAGCATTTTTCTCATATTGATTTCCTCAGCTTCTGCAGGATAGGAAGAGATACAATGTAAAACTGCCAGTTTATCGTTAACATCCTTAATAGCCATTACAGCATCTTCAAGCTCCGATAAGAATGACATCCCTGCCGAAATTATTATGGGTTTTCCTTTTGAAGCATAATATTTAAGTAAATCAAGGTTGGTTAAATCATCCGCTCCTACCTTTATTACAGGTAAATCTACTATATTTAGCAGAAAGTCCAAATCAGAAGGGTTCTGTGGAGTTGAAAAGAAAATTATATTTCTTTTTCGGCAATATTCGGATATTTCGATCCAATCCTGTTCCTTGAACTCATACCTTTTAAACATTGCCAACATCGATTCGGTAATTGACTTCCCCTGTGAATTATATGTATATGTTTGATAAGGATCAGAAACAAACTCTTCAGCTTTAAATGTCTGAAATTTTACGGCATCTACACCACATTCAACAGCCACATCTATCATCTCACAAGCCAGTTTGATATCTCCATTATGATTTATCCCTGTTTCTGCAATAATAAAACATGGTTCGTTTTCACCGATAAATTTATTTTCTGATACTCTGATTTTATTCATTCCTAAATTCCTCCTATGTAGAACTATTTTGCATTGATGCTATTGAGAAATTCAGATAACACTTCTTTTGCACGGTCCATATGGTGAGCAGAAATTATTCTTTTTGCCTCATTTATTTCTTCCTCTAAAGAGTCAAAAGTTTTTTGTACTACATCCATGCTCAGAAGATACAACCACGGTTTTGATTCAAAAAGGGATACTATTTCTTCAGCTTTAAATAAGATATTGTCTTTATATAAATAATCATATATAGCGCTCAGCAGCATGTAGTCATCATATGTATCAACGGTTATTCTTATATTCGGATTATTGAGTTTAACCGGGGCAATAATATTTTTAACTTTAAAAATGTTACGGTTCATATGCATATATGGTGTTACATGTTCCCTGTCAAAACTTTTCGACGATTCGTCAAATGCCTTTTTCAATGCTTTGAAACTAAAGACCTCTACATCCAAGCCCCTTGGATAGGTTCTTTCAAGAGCATTTGATACATAATCGCAATCAGATTCTATAAATGCTTCAACCACGTAATCAATTGTTTCAGGATCTATACAAGGGCAATCGCTTGTAATCCTTGCGATAATGTCCAAATTATTCTCTTTTGCAGCAAAAAAGTATCTTGATAAGACGTCATCCTCTGAACCTCTGAAATATTTTGCTTTTTCCTTAATTGCAATATCCACAATGGCATTGTCTTGCGCACTTTCTGTTGTCGCTATAATAATACAATTGACTTTCAACGAGGCCCTTACCCTCCTGATTACCTGCTGAAGCACCGTAATATCTGAATTAATAGGAAGCGATTTCAATATTTTACCCTTTAATCTTGTTGAACCCATTCTAGCCTGTATAATTACGCCAATGTTCATAAAAATATCTCCTAATTAAATAACTTTTATTGTGTAGTGACTTCAAAATACTCATTTAATCACATATTTTAAAAGCATTCAAGGTTCTATTCTCCAAACGCTATAATATCTGAGCCTGTCTCAGTAATTCCCATATTTCACTCTTTTTTATTCCAGACTCATTCTTTGAACTATATTCTCCGAGCTTTGCATGTTTTAAATCATTGTATTCGGCAGCATCTTCGTTCTGGTGTGGAACAATTACAAACAAATCATCGTTCTCAAAAGCGCCAAATGATTCCTGACAAGTCATTAGTTCCTCAAAAAGCTTCTCCCCGGGGCGTAGACCTATTTTTTTTATTTCCACCTGCTTAGGACTTATTCCCAAATTTTCGCATTCATTTTCAATTACCACTTCGGCAAGGTCAATCAATTTTATTACCGGCATTTTCAATACAAAAACCTCTCCACCTGTTGAAATGCAGCATGCTTTGTTTACAAGGCTCACAGCCTGCTGTATATTCATCATAAACCGTGTCATATCCGGCTCAGTTATTGTTACATATCTATTTTCCCTTATCTGTTTCTGCCATAGAGGTATAACTGAACCCCTCGATCCTAAAACGTTACCAAAGCGCACAGAGGCAAATACAGTTTTTGATTTTCCCTTTGCATAATTTGCTGACGACATAAGTCTTTCAGCAAGAAGTTTTGTCGCACCCATGGTATTAGTCGGTGAAACAGCTTTGTCACTGCTGGTATAAATTACTTTCTGTACATTCTTCGCCATAGCGCACTCGATAACATTCTGCGTGCCCATAACATTGGTTTTAATCGCCTCAAAAGGGTCATACTCACAAGCAGGTACATGCTTCAAAGCAGCAAGATTAAAAACTATATCTATTTCGTTCATTGCTCTGTCTACACGTTCCTTGTCTCTAATATCACCAAGCAAAAATCTTACGTTTTGGTGCTCACTTAATTCCTGTTGCATGATTGATTGCTTATACTCGTCTCTGCCGAAAATACGAAGAGTTTCTGGTTTTTGAGTCAATATATCTTTGACCAGTGCACTTCCTATTGATCCCGTGCCTCCTATAACCAATATCTTTTTCCCTTTGAACATTTCCATCATCCCTTATAGGTTACTTGTCTTACTAGAATTATCGGCTTATAGTAAATTAATTTTATAATATTTATACTGAAAACAAGTTTGTATAAATTAAATAGATTGCAGAATTGGATTTTTCATATTAGTTTTTGTAATTCAGGTCTTATACAATATTTCAGGATATCACAGACAAATACATAATCCTTATATTCAAAAGCACTAAGGAATTCTTTTAAATAATTGTTAAGGACAAAAATATTGTTCATTTTTTCTTGGTTTGCCCCAATATTTTGCATTAAAAAATCTAAGTGCTGTATAAACTTTGTCATATCTTCATTTGCTTTTTTAATTTCACCAATTCTGAAAGAGTAAACCAGGGAATCGATTAGCTTAAGAACGGTAATATCATAACTTGCGGCCATCACCATCATCACCTTTTCTGGAAATTATACTTTGTATTTCAGCTTTGCTTATTTGCTTCCCGTTTTTCAGTGCTTCAACTTTTGTATACCCATATTCGAATAAAGTGTAGGTCATTTCTAAAATTCCCTGCATATCATTAAAGAACTCTAACTGCTTTTCGACCCATTCCAATAATTGTTCGTATGTATCTACCTTTATATTTTCAATATCGTCTTTTAAACTTACAATTACTGGAGCTTGTACAATAAAAGCAAAAACCTCGTCAATTTGACCGAAACTCTGTTTGTTTTTATCAATTTTTGCAATTAGTCCATTTATATCACTCAGTTTCAAATTTCTATTCTGAAGCAATATCTTGCAATTATGCATTCCTTTTTCTATATGTAATTTCAATTGCTTCAATTCAGCCAGTTTAGTTGTAAATGCAGTTGATAATTTCTCAATGCGGTATATTCTTGTTTCTTCATCAACTTTCTTAGCGGCTTCCTTGAATTTGTCTACACTATGCTCCCCAGTACAATACTTATCAATCACCTCATTAAGAGACATTATACTAGTCCCTTCAATAAAAGCTCCATCTTCAGTTGCATTTATAACTTTGGCTTTTGTGTTGATGATATCCTTTTCAAAGCCTTTTAGAAACTGGTACCAGTATTTATTCGTATACACAAACTCTTTATAATTGCCTTTCACCTTAATTAAACCACTATCATTGTCTAAGAAAATACCTTCGTTCAAATGCTTCTCAATTGTGGTATTCTCCTCGACTGTTTCCCTAGTATGAGATCTGCCGTCTTCCGAGTAACTTAAATTTTGTCCTATTAACACAATAGGATCACACCCAAGATGTCTTGCAATACAAAAATTCAAATTGGCTACGGATTGCGACGGTGTTATTAAATTAAAATCGTCTAAGGCCTTTGCCAGCCACAGGTCAAAAATAGGACCTCCCTTGTTACAAACTATGTAATTGCCCGGATACTCACAGAAAATCTGGTCTTCTATAACAGACTGTCCGAAAAGTACAACCTCCGGATTTAATATCTTGTCCTTGAAATAAGGTCCGTATGCCCCAGCTCTCTCCAAAACCGAAACAATATCAGGTACAATTCCGTTCTTTAAGAGTTTTTCCTGTATAATATCAGCTACGAGAATCAAAGCCTTTCCTTTTACATCTTTTAGCTGCAGGAAATTTTTATCAAGTGCCGGCCCTGCAGAGACTATTATTGCTGGGACTCCTTTAAGGATATCTTTCATATTTGACAAATCGGCACTATTAACCAGATACTCAAGATTATTAAAAGCATTGGCTACTCCTACAAGGGTGTCTCCCGGTGAATCTCCCAGAGCAAGGCAGGAATATCTGATCATATCACTGACAGTTTTGCGGACGGGTTCCCAGCCCCCCTTTGCTATGATGTTTGTATAAGATTGAAGCTGAAAATATATAGGGTTATTTATATAACGGTTAAATGATGTAAAATAATTGTAAGAAATATCTTTGAAGCTTTCATCGAACGCTATTATTTTAACCGAATCATTAGTTATTATATCTGACAAATCCATTGTTTCCATGGCTGCTTTTAAAATATCCAATCTTGGTTCAATAATAACAACCAAGCCAATATTTAATTTTTGTTTAATAATTTCTCGGATATGATAACCAAAACCAAATCCAAATACCACAGTAAATGAATTTTTTTCAAGCCCTTTCAACGCCGAAACCTGTATACGTGCTTCTTCCAAGGGGTCTACCATACTATGAATCAAAATCCCATAGCTCTCATCATTTAGTGAAGCTCTGCAGGTGTAATAACCTTGCAATTGTGTCCCAATTATTTGAAGTCTATTCTCATCTATTTTTACCGCTTCAAGCTTATCAGCAAGAGAAGGGTTTACTTTTCTCAGCTTTTGCATATTATGATTAAAAAACAAATCATTCACCCCAAACAATTTTATATATAGGTATTATATCGGTACTAATTCTAAAAAAGTGAATATAAGTATTTTGGAAAAATGCTCATAAAAAAACAAGCCGGCTTAACCGGCTTGTTTTTAAAAATTATTACCTTAATAACTGTAGAACGCTCTGAGGCTGCTGATTTGCCTGTGCAAGCATTGATGTAGAAGCCTGTGAAAGTATGTTGTTCTTTGTGAACTCCATCATTTCCTTAGCCATATCTACGTCACGGATACGGGATTCAGCAGCAGTCAGGTTTTCATCTGATGTGCCCAGATTATTGATAGTGTGTTCAAGCCTGTTCTGCCAAGCACCCAAACTAGCCCTCTGATTCGATACATCGGCAATTGCCTGGTCTATGGAAGCGACATTAGATGAAAAGGCTACACTTTGAACATCTACAGAAGCGACACTTGACAAACCGCCTGCAGCGCCTATAGCAGTAGCACCCATGTTACTGATGCTGATTGACAATGTAGAAACTCCCGAAGAATTTGCATCAATCTGGAAATTAGCAGCACTGCCAGTAAATGTCATGGTATTTCCGCTTGTACCAGAGAGATCCTGTGTGCCAGATACGGTAAGTGAAATACCTATCTTGTTGAAGTTGTATGTGCCAGCAGCTACTGCAGTTGTTGCTGCCACGCTGAGTGTCTGGGTTGTTGTTCCATCAGAGATAGATATTGAAGTGCCGCCTGCTGCGGCTGAGAATGTCAATGTAGCTCCACCCTGAATACCATTAAGAGTGATTCCGACACCTTTAGCCATTAAAGCAGCTGTAGCTGCTGCTGCAGTACTTGCCTTAACACCGAGAGTTCCATCGAGCAGGTTCTTGGTGTTGAAGGTAGTCCTGGAAGCGATACTAGTAATTTCTGTCTGCAACTGAGTGATTTCTGACTGTATTGCACCTTTATCAGTGCTGGTGTTTGTATCGTTGTTAGCCTGTACAGCCAGTTCTCTCATTCTCTGCAGCATGCTGTGAGTTTCATTCAGCGCACCTTCAGCTGTCTGAATCATTGAGATACCGTCCTGAGCGTTTCTTGAAGCCTGTTCCAAACCACTGATCTGGCCTCTCATCTTTTCAGATATTGCAAGACCTGCAGCGTCGTCACCTGCTCTGTTGATACGTTGACCGGATGACAATTTTTCAAGTGATTTACTCTGTGCTGAACTATTTGCGTTCAACCTTCCTAATGCGTTTAATGAAGCTAGATTGTGATTAATAATCATAAGATTACCTCCCTGTTATTTTAGTCCGGGAATCCTTTCCCGGTAATTTAAGATAGATAAAGCATCTTTCAAATCCGGCCGGAACTAAGAAAAATGCTTCAAACTTCTTTTCAATATATATATCGATGTTTTTAGAAATAAGTTTATAGGAAAAATAAAAAATTCCACAAAAAAAGTGGAATTTTTTTAAAAGTAATTATTATGTATCTTTTTTTAGTAATTCATTTAATGAAATGTCAGCAACATCTGCCGCTTTTTTGTTTTCCTCCTGAATTTCAAGGAAAATTTCCTTCCTATATATTGAAACATTTCTAGGCGCATTTATACCCAATCGCACCTGATCTCCCTGGACCTCCAGTATGGTAATTTCAATATTATCATTTATTACTATCGACTGATCCTTCTTCCTTGTGAGAACCAACATTTCCGTCAACCTCCTGTCTTCGGAGTTCTTCTAATATATAGTGTCTCACACCGTACTCATTCGTGTCAAGGATAACCTGAACTCCTTTTTTGTTTTTTGTATTGATGACAACAGGCGCTTTCAAATTCATGGTCATTTTTGAAATATCCTTTGGTACTACGACAATGGAGAGTATAAGTATGTCATCCTCGGTTTCAATACCAAGAGTGCTTACTAAAGGCTCATTCAACTCAAAATTATAATCTTTTCTGATAGCAAACGGATCAACAGTCGCAAAAGCAAGGTCAGACTCATCAACACTCTGGAGCCATCTGAAAGGAGAATCCTCCTTTCCGGTGTTCAACAAAATAAATCTATGCATATTTTGAAAACCCGGTAGACCTTCACCAAAATTAATTATGCCTTTTTCATCTACTTCCATTTCGCCAAAATGTTTTGTCTTCAGCAGCATGCTGTTCTTCCTCCCTAAACAAATTTAGTTTTATCTATTTTAGTTTGCATGGCATTACCACACTTTTTATTCCACACTAACCTACGGTTCTATTCTCCGAACTCCCAACTCCGAACCCCTATTTCTTTCACCTATCCCATCTGTTACAACGATACATCTACATTGTTCCCAGGCTGATAACTGACGTTAATAGACGGATATTGAGCCATATAGGTATTTATAACAGATGGAGTGTAGTTAATGTTTACATCTCCCTGAGTGTAATCTCCTTCCACACCAGTATTTATCCCTTCTCCGTTTGGTTCAGGATCAATTTCTATAGAACCGCCCTTTACAGAAATAGAAGGTCCAACCTTAGGTATGAAATCAATTCCGAACTCATGCTGCGGCCAGGCGTCCCTTTCGGCAATCTCTGCTATCGGATTACCGCCTTTTTCTATCGCAGCCAACCTGTCTCCATCCTCCGCCGTCTTCCCGATATGGTCCATTACCTGCTGGTAGGCTCTTTGGACAAAATCTCTTGTAAGATCTGCCGGGCCTTTCAATCCTGCACTCGCAAAACATTCATATTGGTCAATCTGAATTTTGGGCAATTCAGAGTGTATATTTACCTTAGCTTCCTTATGGTGCAGCTCAAGCTTTGCGCTTGTAGTCTGAATATCCAGGTTACCGGGCGTCCTGTCAATGCCTATCCTCCCCCAGGTCTGGGTTATTTGCAGACTCATTTGATCACATCCCCTGCTTAAGTTGAGAGTTGAGAGTTGAAAGTGGAGAGTTTTTAGTAAGTTTCAAATCTCTTTTAGTAGTCATAATAATTGAATTCAATATAGTCCTTATTTCATTGACGTTTTTTAATAAACTATTTCCTTCTGGTATTAATTATTTGAATAGCAAAATCAAATGCCTTTTCGTAAACTATGCTTTTCATCTTTTAACTCTTAACTTTCAACTACTTCAAGAAGTCCACCAACGATGGCTGGATTATTCTTGCTCCTCCTGACAGTGATGCCCTGTAAACGTTTTCTTCATTCTGCAGATTCATAATGGTTGCTGCCATATCTACATCTTCATTGTCACTCATCAATTTGGTAAAGTTCGTATCATTATTGTCGAGCCTGTTTGAAGTAAGATCCAGCCTGTTCTGTCTTGCACCTATATCTGCACGTACCCTTAAAACATTGCTTAAGTCATTTTCCATTTTTGTAATCATACCGCTAACTGCAGAGGTATTTCCAGAATTAAGAGCTGTGATAAAATCATCAAAGTCCTGAATCATTGAACTTTTTTGACTCGATCCTTTTATCTGGACAGGCAAAGTAAGCCCAAGAGCCACTCCTGCTGTAGATGTCGTTTGATTATTGTCAATTGAAACAGAAGATGAGTTTCCCAGGGTTGCACTTGTAAAAACCAGCATATTACTTCCGCTGGTACCGGTACCGGCACCTGCACTTACAGTGGGAGTTGCCGGCATGCCAGGTACCAAGGCAATTTGACCATTGATAGCCGTTGTCAAAGCAGCCATATTAGCATAGCTTGCTGCAGGAATAGTGATAGTAAAGTTATGTGTCGCATCATTTATTCCGTCAACAGTTATATGCAGATTTTGATTACCGGCTGCTATAGTTACAGGAAAGGTAAGTGCATTTCCTACAGCAATACCTGCTTTGTCTACAGTACTTGCATTCCCGCCGATGTTAAAGAGGTCTCCGCCTTGCACATTTATATTAATGTTATCACCAATTCCTGTTTCAAATTTAATATCTTCTCTGTTTACCATTGGAGCAGAGGGATTTGTATAGGTATTCACATTTATAGCAAAGGTTCCGTCATCATTTAAAAGCGGTTTATCTGTACTGAAGCCTGAAAATATGTATCTGCCTGCATAAGTTGTATTACCAAGATGAATTAGCTGTGTTTTTAACTGGCCAATTTCCAGTGCAATTTTTTGAGTATCATCGGGAGTGTTACTGCCGTTTGCTCCCTGAACAGCCAGCTCTCTTGCCCTCTGGATGACATTTCCCATATCGCCTAAGGTGCTTTCTGTTATATCGGTCCAGGATTGTGCATCCTTTACATTCGTCTGATATTGTTCAATTTCGGACACATCTGTGCGCAGCTTTAACGCTCTGGCAGCTACCACAGGGTCGTCAGAGGGAACCGAAACCTTTTGACCGGTTGCCATCTGACGCTGATATGTCGACATTCTGGTCTCACTGTTGCTAATGTAATTAATCATATTGTTAACAAGCATGTTATTTGTAATTCTCACGGTAAACCCCCCTTACTTTATCATACAAACAATTTGTTTATGAGAGTGTCGTAAACTTCAGCCATTGTATTTATCATCCTGGCAGACGCATTGTATGCCTGCTGATATTTAATAAGATTAGCCATTTCTTCATCTATAGATACACCAGATACCGATGACCTCTGATTTGTTACCTGATTTATTACAGAGCCTTGAATGTTTGAAAATATCTTAGCCTGCTGTGAATCTACCCCCAAGGTTGAAACAAGGGATTTCATAAAATCCTCCGGAGCTCCTTCTGAAAACATGTTGTCATCAGTCCTGGTATCAAGCAGTTTATTAAGAGTGTTAATATTGCCTACCTGATTTGTATTGCTATCCGAAGTGGCAATTTTGTTGGAATCGTTCATTATATCACCGCTGACAGAGATATTGGCTGCAGTCATATCATTATAAGTCATTTTACTAAAGTCATAAGTACTTATCGGGTTATCATCAGAACCCAGTATTGTAAAAAAGTCGGTTCCACCTGCTGTATCATTATAACCGTACCCCGCAGAATGTATATTATTAAAATCCTTTGCAAAAGTTCTTGCAAACTGATCCATTTTATTCATATAATATGGAATTCCCTTATACATAGGTGTAGCTGTAACACCATCGAGACCTACTTTTCCATTATTTCCGTCTCTGATGTCCAAATACCCCCTGAGTTCTCCCCCTTTTATGTTAAGACTATTTCCATCAGCCCATTTAACATCATACAGGTTAGGTGAATCATCTGCATTCAACTGGCTTGTCCTGGGTGCCAGGGCTAACTTACTGACTTGAAAGTGATCAACTAAAGCTTTACCACTAATAGTAATAACAAAATGTTTATCATCCAGACCGCTTGGAAGCTTTCCAACAACTACCTCATTTGCATCAATATTTACCAACTTGGACAACTGATCTACCAACACAGTCCTCTGGTCTCTCAAATCGCTGGCAGTACTTCCATCCAGCTCAGATGTATATATTTGTCTGTTGAGCTGCTGTATCTGATCAGCCATAGAGTTTACATGATCCACATCAATTCTTACGCAATCATTTACATCTGCCTGCATCTTTTCAAAATTAGCTGCCGTGCTATTAAAATATTTTGCTAAAGTTACCCCTTTTTGCTGAACAATCGCCCTGTTCGCCGGGCTGCTGGGATCCTTTGCAAGTTCATGCAATGAATTATAAAAGTCACCCATAATTTTATTAAATCCACTGTCGGAAGGTTCGTTAAAAATTGCTTCGACATTAGTAAGCTGGGTGCTTTTGGTATCCCATTCTCCAGAAGTTCTATTTTCACTCCAATATTTAAAGTCAAGGTATTCATCTCTGACTCTCGTTATCCCTGTAACTTCAGAACCAGTGCCCATCATACCAGTACCATCGTATAAGGCCATAGGTTTAGATGCAACCTGGACCACCTGTTGTCTCGAATATCCTGGTGTATTCACATTAGATATATTATGGTTAACTACATCCAGACTTCTTTGTGCTGAATAGAGCCCATTGACTGCGATATTCAGACCGAAAAAGCTTTCATTCATTTATACTCACCTTCCTGCCAAGCCAGTTCTAGATATTACAGAGTCAAGCATTGTATCTATAACATTCATTACCCTGGAAGCTGCATCATATGCAAATTTATATTTCATCATAGTTGACATTTCCTCATCCATTGAAACTCCTGTTATCGCCTGTCTTGACGAATCTGCCGAACTTACAAGCTTCTGCTGGTTCTGAGATATTGTCATTGCATCGTTTCCGTTATTACCAACATATGAGATTATTGAACGGTAGAAATCGTCAATGCTAACCGTGGAGCCTGTTTTCCCTATTAACTGCGCACCTCTCATGTTTGCTATAGCTAAAGCAACTGTATTATCTCCTTTACTAGAGGTACCTGATGCCGCAATGTAGTTTGGATCACTTAATATGTTTGGATTAATCTGTATGTTGCCCATCTCCATTGGATAGGCAGTATTAATAGGAACAAAGAAATCAACATTTGTACTTCCATTCAATGTAACTCCGCCTTCATGCAAGCTGTTCAACTCTCTTGCCATAACATTAACCAATAAATTCAGCTGGTTTTTGATATCAGGGAGTATATTCTGTGAATTGGAAACGTTATTATAAATATCGTCCTTCATTTCAGTATAAACGCTATTCGGTATTGTTGCGTCACCGGTAGCAAAATAGCTGCTTCCGGTAGAAGTCGCAATCTGTCCCAATTGACCTTGAAGTGCGCCGCCTGTTGGGCCAATTACTGAAGCAGCAATTCCCTTTGATTGAAAATCACTAATTATTGAATTCACAGAATTCGTTGCAGTACTCATAGGCGTACCGTCTGTTGCACTGGTTACAAGTATGACATGCTTTAAATCATTATTTCCGAAAGAAAATCCTTCTGCAGCTTTAAGCGCATCCAACCCATTAGTGCCCATAGCACCAGCTGGAATAGCATTTATACCTGTTGTAAAGGTTGCTAAATCAGCAGCATAAGTAGGCGTTCCTGAAACACTGCCGCCATTATATGTAACAAATCCCAAATTAACAGGTATACCTATTGATTTAAAATTGTTATATGCAGTTTGTGCTGTTGAAATAATGTCAGCTTTTTGGGCTGGTGTTACATCATTGCTTATTGCATATACCAAATCTACCGCATCATAAGGACTTCCGTTCGACATGCTGCCTTTGGTGCCTAAAACCTCTCCTCTGGCTTCCAAAAGCCCTTTTAATTCACCATTATGTATAGGTACTTCTATATTAGTTCCGCTTAGCATTGGAACACTAAACTGTCCGCTTGCAGTAGTCTTACCTGCATAAAGATCGGTACTGACACCCTTTTGAACCAGAAAATATCCGCCTAAAGTTACATCCACCTGTCCATCCTGCATTTCATTTACATTGGCATCTACCATTCCGGTCAATTGGTCAATGAGAGCATTCCTCTGATCACGGTAATCATTTGCAGAATCTCCGGATACCTCGTTTTTCAATATCGTAACGTTAAGATCTGCTATTTTTTTGGTTATATTATTTATTTGGTCAATGCGCACACCGATTTCCGAATTTAAATCAGTCTGCATTTGATCAAATTGAGCACCCATATGATTTATTTGATTTACAAGTGCTGCTCCTCTCTGCTGTACCAGTGACCTTATTGTTAAGCTATCAGGTTCTTTTGAAAGCTCCTGCCAGGAGTCCCAGAATTGGTTCATAGAGTCCTGTAACCCACTATTCATAGGCTCTGCTATTACCGCCTGCACATCTTGGAATGTCTTGTCCCTTGCTTGCCAATAACCTAGAGTAGTGTTCTCCTGACGATATATATTATCTAGAAAGGAATTTCTTATCTGTCTTATTTCTTGAATATCTGCACCCAGGCCATACTGTACCAACCCGGTTTTAGTTGGTTCATTTTTATATTGAGCAGTAGTAATCATGGCCTGCTGTCTTACATAGCCGGGTGTATTGACGTTGGAAATGTTCTGCCCGGTGACATACAGTCCACGTTCATTTACAAACAAGCCCGACCTTGCTATTTCATAACTGCCAAAACTTACCGACATAAAATCACCTCAAGAGTTAAAGCTTTTAAATTAAAGCTTAACATCAAACAAATTCCTTTTCTTTGAATCACTGCCCATCCCGGTATTCCCGTAACCGTTGTTGACAGAACCTACTTCGGTCAGCA
>JAUZPR010000041.1 GCA_030705825.1 Bacillota bacterium
ACATTGCATTGCCAAAAAAGACTTTTTTGTTGGTCTTATTAAAAGCATGATGGATGCCCATAATATATTTACCGAGTTCCATAATGAGCTTATTGTAATGTGCTATTCAGATAAGGAAATACACGATTTTGTGGAAAAACACCATGAAACAAGTATACAAGCCACTCTTTCCTATATGCTGGATTGCAGGGATATGATCAAGGTATCTGATCTCGAGGCTGCAGCAAGAGTAGTATACTGGTCGGTTCACAGTATCGTCGATAACATTATGACTTCTTCAAATCCTGTTGATTCCCAAAGGCTTATTGATGAAACAGGTTCCATGATTTTAGGTTACCTTTTTAATCTGTGATATTCACTTGATTCTTTCTGATTTCTACAATATCTTAATAATTATTTTTTATTATCAGACTTTTACTCTAAAAGCTTCGTATATCTTAATAAGTTGTTTTATTATTTAAGGTAATTAAATTGAAACATAAATGTATTCCAACAGGGGGTAAATAGGATATGAACTTATTCGGAACAAATTTCTGGATTTCCTTTCTGATTATTGCAGGTATTGCAATGGTAGTAAGTTACCTGTTTAAAATCAGGCTATCCATGGTAAGGGCACTATTCGGCACTTTTTTTATCATGGTAGGTTTATCAATAGTTATAGGTGGCTTAGGTTACACCGGAGATACCTACAGTATTGCCTTCAACAGCGGAGATATAGTTGCTTCCAACGACACAAACCAATATGATGTGATTTTTGGCTCCGGAACAATTGATTTATCTGCAATAAAACCGGTAGACGGAGTACGTCATATTAAAGTTGATACCATATTCGGTTCAAGCAATGTCATAGTGAGCCCTAACACCCCTGCCGTCATTAAAGGCAGCAGCGCTTTCGGTTCAATGAATCTGCCCAATTCCAGCAACAGCTTTTTAGGTTCAAGAACATATACCATTGGAGATCAGAATTCTCCAGACAGGCTTGAAATTGAAATAGACTCAATTTTCAGCAGTGTAAATGTTCAGGTAGCCGGTTAAATTCTTAGGAGGTATTATTATGAGACACTTTAGAACAATAATGTGGGGCTTTTTCTTTATACTTGCCGGAGTACTGCTTATGATTAACCAGCTTACCGACATTGATATTCCGGTATTCAGAACGTTATTCGGTTTATTGATCATGTTTATAGGGTTTTCAATCCTGTTTAAAAGGAAACACTATGATTATAGCTACAATAAAAAGGATGCAGTCTTTGATGATGTGCATACTGAAGCCTCTTCCAGTAATTTTGAAAAATACAGTGTAGTATTCGGGAAACAGACAGTAGATGCATCAAACATGATTCTTGATACTAATAAAAAAATTAAATTCGAAGTTGTTTTCGGTGAGGGAACACTCCTGCTTGATCCTGATACACCAGTAATCATAAAAGCGGACGCAGCCTTCGGAAATGTGGATCTGCCCAACAACGAACAGTTCAGCTTCGGTTCAAGAACCTACGAGTTCGGAATAATAGACCGCAATGAACCATATCTTGAGATTAGCGCCAATGCCGTTTTCGGAAGACTCAACATACGGCTGAAAAGAATATAGCTCTTCAGTCACCCGGGAAATTCTTTTGACACCTTTGCCAAATTAAAGCAGAGGTGTCAATGTTTAAAATCATTCCACAAGTAAACCCCTGAGAGCAGGATATTGCTAACCGGGGTTTTTGTTTTGTCTCCTTATTGACTGGAAATAACAGCAGTGATAGTATTAGTAATGTATTTATTGCTTTCTATATTTTTACATTACATCATAAATTACTTATGTAAATACTAATTTGTGAGGAAGGTTATCTGATGTCAGATAATAAGCTACTGGATCAAATCTTTTCCATTCCGGTTGGCAGAGATAGTTATATAATTTATGCTCCTCTAAAGAAGATAGCCTTCATCGGAAATAAAGCTCTTATAAATTCAATATTTGATAGATGCACAGAAAACAAAGCTCATGATAGTTCCCTTGATTTTCTGGAAAGATTGGATTTTTTTAAACCTGATACAGCACCTATAGATACATATAAGCAGTCGGGACCAGTATACGATTCTTTAATTCTCTTTCCAACCAATCGCTGTAATTTGAGATGCAAGTACTGCTACGCATCCTCGGGAGAAGAAACCGGTATAGAAATGAACCTTGAACTGGCAAAAGCAGCAATGGGTTTTCTTTTTAAGAGTGCAGCTCGAAAAAACCTCAAAAAAGTGTATGTGGGATTTCACGGCGGAGGAGAGCCCACGTTAAACTGGAATTTAATAAAAGAATCGGTTTTTCTGGCTCAAAAACTTTCATCTCAAAACAATATGCCTGTAAATATAGGTATTACCTCCAATGGCTGCTGGTCAAGGGAAGTATGCAAATTTGCAGTTAGAAACTTATCAGATGCAACCATATCCTTTGACGGGTTAACTGAAGTACAGAACTCTCAGCGGCCTTTTGCAAACGGAAGAGGTTCTTTTAACAGAGTGTATCAAACTCTTAAATTATTAGACGAGTCAGACTTTATTTATGGTATACGCATGACAGCTACGGCGGATTCTGTGGCTTTTCTTTCTGACAGTATTAATTATATATGTGAAAACTTCAATCCAAGGGTAATACAAGTTGAACCTGTTTTTATACAGGGCAGAGCTATGGACAATTATAGTGAAATAGGAAAATACGATACATTTATTTTGGAATTCATAAAAGCTTCCGAAATCACTAAAAAAAAGAGAATACAGCTAAAATACTCAGGTGCCAGACTAGATACCATAACCGGAAGATTCTGTTCCGCAGCCTGCAGATCCTTGATAATTACGCCTGACGGTTATGTTACTGCCTGTATTGAAAACTGCAGCCATAACCATCCTCAAAGCAGCAAATATATACTTGGTACATTTGAAAAAGACGGTACGCTACTGATAGACAGGGATAAGTTAAATGCACATGTGGCCGGTACTGTTGATGAAATTAGCAGGTGCAGCGGTTGCTTCTGCAAATGGCACTGTGCAGGTGATTGTTCTATAAAAACATTAACCGGTAACGCTGAAAGATGCCTGCTTAACCGGGAATTAACCAAATATCAGATTTTAAAAAAAATAGAAGATTCGGGAGGAATGCTGTGGAATGGAAAAAGCAGCAGTGTCTCAATAGCATGAAAAAACCAGATCGGAAAGAGGGGAAATTATGAAAAGGAATGATAATTTCAAGCTTTCAAAAATCGATTCGAAAGATGAAGAACCCAGGATACATAAAATAGAAGCACTCAACAAACACGTACTTTTTAATTCACGCAATTTCCTGGTTACATCGGCTGTGAGCCTGATGCTCCTTAATGGCTGCTCTGATGTAAAAAATGCTCAAAGTCCAACCATCCCGAATACCCCGTCAACATCCATTACACAGACAGCCCCAACCACAACACCTAAAACTGCCGCTCCTGATAAAACTATTGCACCTCCGGCAACACCTGCTCAGCCTCCCGCGATTAATAATACTCCTCCTCCCTCATTATGTGCCTGTGATGCGGATGGAGGTGGAATAGGAGGAGGTTCCTTCTGTTCATGCGATACAGTTTGCACCTGTAATTTGATATATAATTAAGGATACCGTTTTTTATGGGCATACTCGCCAGTAGAGGTTGCCCTTTTATTTTTTATAATGATTTACCGAGCATTCCCGGAAAGCTCCAATGCAATTCTAAGGTTGTCTTGCAATAAATAGAATAAATTCAGGAGTTATTGTTTAGTAAAAATTATTGCTATAAAATATAATAAAACTTCAAAATCCAAAGGAGGTATGACTAATGGCGCAACTTTATGATATGCCATTGGAAGAACTTAAAGCATATAAACCTGAATTGACCATGCAGGAAGATTTTGATGCTTTCTGGAAAGAAAGCCTTTACTTGCTGTCAACTATCCCGGTTGAATATAAATTGGAACTATATAATTATCCTTCAAAAGGAGTCAGGGTATACCGGGTATCCTTCCCAGGCTTTATGGGAGCCAATATGGACGGATGGCTTGCAATGCCGGATGCTCAGGGAGTGTATCCGGGTCTGGTACTTTTCCACGGCTATAACTGGGCTTATGAAGGCAATATTCACGATACCGTAAACTGGGCTTTAAAAGGATATGCGGCATTTCAGGTGCTTGTGCGCGGGCAGCAGGGGGAAAGTGTCGACAATGTCGTCTCTTCCCATGGATTTAACCAAGGATGGATGAGTAAAGGTATTTTGTCTCCTGAAGAATATTATTACAGAGCGGTATATATGGACAGTGTCCGTGCTGTTGAAGTCCTGGCTTCAATGCCGGAGGTTGATTCCTCCCATATTGGTGTTACCGGGGGAAGTCAGGGCGGAGCACTTACGCTTGCCGCAGCCGCATTTTCGGATATACCCGTTGTGGCAGCTGCGCACCATCCGTTCCTGTCAAATTTTGAGCGTGCAATAGATATTTCACCGGTTTTTCCCTATATGGAACTTAATGAATATTTCAGAAGAAACTCCAATCCTGAAATCGAAGAGCAGGCAAAAAAGACTCTTTCCTACTTTGACATAATGAATCTGGCTCCAAAAATCAAATGCCATACCTGGATTTGTATTGGTCTGGTTGATGAAATTACTCCTCCGTCGACAGTATTCGCGGTTTACAATCATCTTGAATGCTCCAGAGAAATAGCCGTCTTCCGGTATTTTGGGCATGAGTACATACCAGGCAGCGTGGAAGCTCAACTAAGAACGCTGATGGAACATCTTCAGCCGCAGGGAAAATAAATTAATTGGATAACACTGTCCATAATGAAAATAATAATATAAAAAGATTATCAGGAGAAACATTATGGACAATTCAGACAGCCGAAGAAAAAGAGATGAAACAAACCAAAAGACATTGTATAACGGAGAAGCTATAGGATATTCAGCTCCCTTATGGTATATAAGAAGCAGGCATGCAATTAGTTATGTTCTGGGTATTATAGAGGTGCTGCTTGCTTTCAGATTTTTATTCAGGCTCCTTGGAGCTAATCCAGGCAGCGGATTCGTTTCCTTTTTATATAATATAACTGGTATTTTTACCGCCCCCTTCAAAGGAATATTCAATTCCTATACCACTCAGGGCCTATCGGCTGCATCGGTTTTCGAACCGGGTACAATAATAGGTATGGCTGTTTACGCAATTATTGCATGGGGGCTGGTCAATCTTTTAAAAATTAAAATATCCAGGGATGTACATTAAATTCAGTATGACAGCAGCTTTAAAGCTGCTTTTTTTTGGGTTATCTGTATGATTAAAAATTTACTATATTTCAACATTTTCTGTAATTCACCTTCCCATTATTATCTATTTGTGAGAGAATATTAAGAACCAAATTTTAAAAAAGATATATAAATTGTCTGGGGGACAAATACATGAGCTTTAACCTTTATTTCTATAAAAAGAAAGAAGCACCTGAACCCGGTAAAGCAATGCTATCGGAATACTTTAAAAAGTTACACTGTTTTACTGTAAAGACTGGCGATAATGGAAGTGAGGAATTTTTCTATTCCAACGAGGAAACAGGAGTTTATTTTTCTTTTTATTACTCTAAAAATGAGAGCAGACCAGACTTCCCTGACAATTACAGTTACACCGGTATCTCTCTGAGTATAGGTTGTTGCCGGCCGGTATTTTTTGCACTTGAGGCAATGCCAGTAGTAGAATCAGTTCAAGTGGACCTGGGCTTTATTATTCAGAATCCTCTTGAAGACACCAAAACAACAGTAAAATATTCTCAAGAAGAACTCGTTCAAGCTTGGGAGAAACAAAACCAAGCTGAAATAAGAGCAAAGGGAAAAGAAGCAAATTTAAAATATTTATCAAGAGAAATGTCATTGGATATATGGAAGTACTCCAGAGAAAAAGAAAAAATACAAAAGGATCTGGGCGGTAAATATTATGTCCCCAAGATCTATATTATACATAACAAGGAAACAGGTGAACTCGAAAGGGCAATATCCTGGCCTGAAGCCATACCCCAGGTTATTCCCGAATGCGAATATGTTATAGTAAGCAGGACAAAACCAGGATTTTTGGGTTTCAGAAAAAAGTCACAGGTGGGTATTTTAAAATATGATTATCTGATGTCAAAAATCCATAAATACCTTAATATTTTTGATGGTCCTCTTCCAGGTATGAAAATCCTGAATCCTTTCAACAAATTATATGTACTTTCGGTATTTATGCATATGAAAATCTCAGGTATAGACAAAATTGAAGCCATACCAATGGATGGCTTTGTGGATGTCAGGGCATGAGCCCTTGTCCGCTTTCCCTTCTGGATCTGTACAGATACAACGGAATCATAAGCAGAATTATTATAAGGCCGCATGCCACGAAACCTATACGGGAGCTGAAGCCTTGTGTAAAAGCCCCTGCATACAGGTTACCTATCGGCGTGGAGCCTGAAAATACCAATGAGTAAATGCTCATAACTCTTCCGCGGTATTCATCCGAAGTGTTGAGCTGTATTGTCGAATTCGCGCTTGAACTGAAGGAAACGAAGAAAAATCCGGTAAACGCAAGAGATAAACCGGTTAAAAAGTATGCATTGGTATATCCTGTTATTATTAAAAAAATACCTACCAGCAAAGGCACTGCATTCATCATGACCCGTTTAGGCCCTGATCTGCTTGTAGTTGCAACAATCATTGCACCTATAAAGGAACCTACCCCCATCAGCGACATAAGTATACCGAATCCGGCTTCCTTCTGATGCAGCACTTCTTTTGCGAAGACTGGTACAAGTACTGAAAAATTTGGTCCGAAGGTTCCGACAATGGCTATTACCAAAATTGTATCCAGGATAATCCTATTTTTAAAAATGTATTTTATCCCGTCTTTTATATCGGTAAATATTTTGCTGTTGTCTTTCGGTTTGGCAGTTATAGGTAAAGGCTTGATAAAAAAGAGACTTATAAGCACCGCACCGAAGCTTATGGAATTTGCAAAAAAACAATCTCCTATTCCCACATAATTCATAACTATTCCGGCAAGTGCAGGCCCTATAATTCTGGCTACATTAAATATGGATGAATTAAGGGCTATAGCGTTCATAAGATCTTCCCTGCCGGCGAGTTCAACAACAAAAGCCTGACGTGTAGGCATATCAAAAGTATTTACTATTCCCAGCGCTGAAGCCATAACCACCAGGTGCCAGTATCTAACATCCCCGCTCCATACAAGTATTGCAAGTATAAGCGTTATGACCATTGATGCAAATTGAGTGAATATCAGAATTTTTTTCTTGGCAAACTTGTCAATTATAACTCCGGCAAATAGAGAAAACAAAAGAACCGGCGTAAACTGCAAAGCGCCTATCAGGCTCAGCAGGAAAGGTGATTTTGTCAGAGTATAGGCAAGCCACGGTTGGGCGATGTTCTGCATCCACGTCCCAATCAAGGATACACACATACCTATCCAGTAATATCTGAAGTTTTTATGCCTTAAGGCTATAAAGGGATTATTAAAGTTCTTTTTTAATTGGTCTGTAGTAGGCATTCCAAGTCCCTTTTCAATTATAATTGTACCACGTAAATAGTATTAACTATATAAAATGAAGTAAATTTCTAATACAACATTTGCATTTTTAAAGCCAAATACAAATGGCATTAAATTAGTACTTACTTCATTTTATTACAGCGGTAATAAGTTGAACTAAGTACATTGAATATTTTATTATGCCCGGCTTTTGGGACATAATGTATATTAGAAACTTAGTTCAACTTATATAAGATAATAAGTGCTGCAGCTTAAAATGTCAATGCCGGAAAACCTTAGATTTATTTGGGTCTCAAGAACCAAAGTTACCGCTCTTAAGCAACTTTATAAAAACATCGACAATTTCGGAATCAAATTGTGTTCCTGCACCTTTAACAAGCTGGTTTATTGCATCCTCCACAGACATTTTTCGTCTGTACGCCCTGTTGGTCGTCATTGCATCAAATGCATCGGCTATTGACAGAATTCTGGCCAGGAACGGGATTTCGCCATCCTTCAGGCCCTTTGGATATCCCGTACCGTCTATTCTTTCATGATGGTACATTACCAGCGGAACTATATCACTGAACATAGAAAGAGCCGAGAGAATATTTGCTCCTGTCACCGGATGTTTTTCTATCTCTTCAAATTCCTCCCTGCTCAGCTTTCTGTCTGCCAGAAGAATATCGTCGGTAGTTCCTATCTTCCCTATATCATGGAATATTCCCCCGACCTTCAGTATATGAAGATCGTTCTCACCAAGCTTATCAAAACACCTGCCAAGCTCCACTGCATACTCCGCCACACGGTCCGAATGACCTCTTGTGTATTCATCCTTGGCATCTACAGTAAGCCTCAGAGTATTAATTGTTTCTTCATATCTTGTCCTTATAATTTCATAGGTCTTTTTAAGTTCTTCATTTTTAATGTTCAGCATGGAATGTAAAAATGCATTGTTAAGTGAGCTGGCAGCCTGATTTGCATATATTTCGAGGAGTTTCAGATTTTTATTATCTGGTACTTCTACATAGATAACTCCCATTGACTCCTTGTTTTCATTTAGAAGCGGGAAAAAGACACCCTCTTCATATCTGACTACATTCTGAGCTATCCTGGCTGATCCTGCATATTCCATGAGTATGGGATTGAAAAGGGATACAAAGGAATTGATATCGGTATCAAATTTGCCAATGCCTTTGAAAAAGCTTTCTTTCCTGGCTTCCATATTTCTGTCCAATATGCTGTCAACCAGGATAAAAGCATCGGTCGATCCGATAATTGGCAGCAGGCTTTTTAAAATTTCCTCCAGAATCAAATCTATTGGTTGGATCTGGTATATTTTTGGTACCGCTTTCAGCATACTGTTTAATCCATCTCTTGTGAGCTTTATTTCGTTCATCATTTCAACAGCCTTGTAGGCAGACTTCACCATTAACAGAAGCTGGCTGGAATCATTCGATTTTAAGCAATAGCCCTGAATATCATTCTTTTCAAGTGTCTCCAAGGGTGGAGCCGCTTCAGAATGCCCTGTCAGAAGCAGTATGTATAACTCTTTATTAAATTCTCTGATCAGTTCCACAACCTGGCTACCTTTAATATTATCCAAAAGGTAATCAAGTATTAGAAGATCATAATGATTATTTTTGATCATCTCAATTGCTTTTTCATGATCTGTATAACCTTCAAATTCATAACCCTGTTTCTCAAGGATAATTTTAAGACTGTCAATGATACCTGCTTCATCGTCAATTCCTATTATCCTAAAATCACTTCTTGCATCAGCTTCTTTCAACCTCTTGATTTTTGAAAGCCTCATAGCACTTTACTCCTTTGAAATATCAAGCGACGGTACTTTTATATAAAAGGTAGTCC
This sequence comes from Bacillota bacterium, assembly GCA_030705825.1. Classification (GTDB taxonomy): domain Bacteria; phylum Bacillota; class Clostridia; order Acetivibrionales; family JANLFN01; genus JAUZPR01. Next base: position 9,409 of record JAUZPR010000041.1, read on the forward strand.
CCTTGTTTTCTTGTGATTCAAACCACATATCACCGTTAAATGAACCCTTTACTTTGGCAGATGAAAGGAATAAACCTATTCCGGTACCTTCTTTCCCCTTTGTAGTGACCATCTCCTTAAAAAGCTTTTCCTTTATGGCCCCGGAAATCCCCTTTCCAAAGTCCTGCACTTTAAAAACAATGCTGCCTCCGGTTTCATATATTGATAACTCGATTTTTCTGGAGAGGGCATTTATTCTGTTATCATCGTTGATCTTTTCATAGGACTGTATGGAATTTGTTATAAGGTTGTTTATTATCTGAACAAACGTACCTATATCACCTTTTACTTTTTTGTCAGGGCTTGCTTCAACCCTGGTTATCAATGTGCATAAGTTACTTTTTATCTCATATTTCATGAGAAAGTCAACATTCAATACCACCTCTTCAACAGTAAATTTCATATCCTTACGATTGGCAGGGTTTGCAACCTGATTTTTCATAGCAGTTAATGCATTGCTTATGTATGTAAGATGACCATTTAAATCTCCCATACGTTTTTTCATTTCGGCAGCTATTTCATGGTGATCATCACTGCTGACTATCGGATTGTCTATGGATTCGTCATACTCGCTTATCAAGTCCTCAAGTGCAATAATACAACCTGAAATGGACATTATAGGAGTTTTTAAGTTATGTGATATGCCTCCCATAAGTGTTCCGAGGGATGCAAGGCATTCCCGTTCGATTATTTGTTCCTGCTGCTTTTTAATAATTTTAAGCTGCTCCTTGTATCCTGAAATATCTCTCAGAAGAATTATATTACCGAGGATATTTTCCTTGGATATAATAGGGGTTATTTCAATGTTAAAATACTTGTTAAAGGACTTTTCTTTAAAGTGATGTTCAAATATGACCGGCTTCCATGTCGTTTCTATTTTCTTCAATGATTTCTCAAGTATATTAGGATTTACGGATTCAAATGTACTTAGTACTTTAAAAAGACTGTCCTTCCTTTTTAAAATTGATACCCTGCCGAATAGGTCCAAAGCTGTTTTATTGTAATCAATGATTCTCATGTTCTTATCTATAACAAGAAAGCCATCGGAAATTCTGTTTAAAACCGTTTTCGTCGCTATAGGAACTATATCCAGGAAATCAAATTTAAAAATTGCAATCATGATACAAAATGAGGAAAATGTAAATGCTATTGAATTTACCATAAAGGACATTTCGGCAAGATTGAATGTGAATATTACATTTACAATTACAGGAATAAGCATCCCCAGTATAAGCAGAAAAGATTGCTTTGAAAAGAATCCAGAGTTTTTTATTGAAAATACTATCAGGTATACAATACCTGTAAATATACATACATAGGAATATATTGAGTGGAGGTAAAAGTAGATGCCGTATACTGCATCCTTATTATAAATAGAGTAATGTATGAAAAACAGCTTGTGCAGATTGTTTGTCCAGATCAGGATAACCGAAATTGCCGGAATTACTGCAAGAAGCACGTGTTTCCGTGATAATTTAATCTGCGTTTGCGCATATATTATACCGCAAAAGAGGATGCATACCGGAAGAAAGCAGATAGATATATAACAAATATTTATTAAGACCATTTCGGTGTGCCCTGTGAGCATTCTTGTGTAAACTTCGGCCAATGTGCTTAAATTCCAGATTAAGAGCAGAACAACATTGCCTAAAAACACATTTTTAAGCTGCGATCTGCTTTTAACCTTAAAAATTAAATAACTCATAATAATAATTGTCAAGGTAGATACATGCAGTAAAACAAACCCCACGTCAATTTTAAAGAGCATTCAACTCACCTGATTTATATATATTTTGAATAACATCATCTATAATTTTAGCGAGTTCCTTTGCATGTGATTTAATAAAATAGTGGTTGGCACCTTTCAATGTAATTAAATTTACTTCATTAGCGTAATTGGTCCACTCGTTGTATTTCCTGTTGTAATCTTTTGTTGAAAGATCATTTTCAGCAATAATACAATATAAGGGTGCCTTAAGCTTATTTTTATTTTTCCTTGAGAAATTTGAAAAATATTTCATAAAACATCTGACATCATGGCGGAACGCTTTCATAACCATGTTCATTTCATTTGTTGCCTTTAAATTTTCAAATCCCCCGAGCTTATTCAGATATTTGATTACTCCGTTGTCACTCTGTAATTTCCAGGGATCCAGAATATTACCATAAAACCTCACAAACTTAGGAGGTATCACTCCTCCTGTAAAAACTGCCTTGATTTTAAATCCTTCCTTTTCAAGCAATCTGGCTATTTCAAAGGTCAGGGCACTTCCTACACAATGGCCGTACAATACAATGTCAGTTTTTATATGTTCTTTGATTTCATCGGCACAAATCCTGGCAGTTTCTTCGATAGACTTAAATTCTTCCTGCCGGTTTCCAAAATTATGACCCGGCAAAATCACAGAATACAGGGAATATTTATCCGAAAAGCCTGAAAGCTCCTTTCCCAATTGGTTATAAACAACCGGCACACCGCCGCCGTACGGAATACATATAAATGAGGTTCCGTCAGCTGCTTTAGATTTTGTTACGGTGTAAAAAACATCATCATTCAAGCTCTTCTTTTTTATATGCTCAGCTATGGCTTCAATGGTCGGATAGCTGTAAATATCGGAAATAGTAACATTTTCTCCTATGCCAAGAGCTACATTAATTGCCATCAGCGAATCTCCGCCCATATTAAAGAAATTTTCCCTTATGCTGACCTTATCTCTGCTAAGAGCTTGTTTCCAAATATCTGCAATACGTTTTTCCAGGTCACTCTTCGGTTCAATATATTCTTCCTCTGCAATGCTGAAGCTATAGGGTTCGGGAAGCCTTTTTCTGTCCGCTTTACCATTGGGGGAAAGTGGAAGCTTCTCAAGCCTGACAAAATATGACGGTACCATATATAATGGCAGCCTGCCCGCCAAATAATTACGGATTTCGGAAACCGGGATTTCTGAATCCGATACGTAATAGGCACAAATATAGCTATTACCTTTAGAATCCTTTCTATCAATGACCACTGCTTCTCTTACCGTTGTCAGGCTTAACAGCTGATACTCTATTTCTCCCAGCTCTATTCTAAGGCCTCTTATTTTAACCTGGCTATCTATACGCCCAAGATATTCTATGTTTCCATCAGACATCCATCTTGCAAGATCACCTGTTTTATAGACTTTACCTTCACTTATTTCAGGCGCCTCGACAAATCTTTGTGAAGTTATTTCAGGAGCATTTAAATAACCTCTTGCAAGTCCGTCTCCGGCAATACACAATTCACCGTTTATTCCGATAGGCTGCAATTCAAGTTTGTCATTTAATATATAAAGTCTTATATTATCTATCGGCTTACCAATGGGTATTACTTTAATATTTTCCTCTTTATTACAGTTAAAGTATGAAACATCTACTGTCGCCTCAGTCGGTCCATATAGATTTATCAGGTTTATACCACCGGCTTCAAATATGCTGTAGAATCTTTCAAAATGCTTAGTTGTAAGAGCTTCTCCGCTTGCAAACACTTTTTTGAGGTTTTTAACCCTCTCCGTGTTTTCTGAAACCTCTGCAAAATCCAGAAATACGCTTAACATCGAAGGCACAAAATGAATTACAGTTACGTGGAATTTATAAATTGTGTCTGCAATTGCAGATGGTTCTTTCTCACCGCCCGGGCGCAGAATTACCAGTTTTGCCCCGTTAAATGACCACCAGAACAGCTCCCAGACAGAAACATCAAAGGTAAATGGCGTCTTTTGAAGCAATGTATCATTTTGGTCTATCGGGTATTGTTTTTGCATCCAATTAAGTCTGTTTATTACCGAGTGATGCTCTATCATTACGCCTTTCGGCTTTCCCGTCGAGCCTGAAGTATAAATAACATAAGCAAGATCATTGGGTGAATTGATCTTCGTCAGGTTGGATGTGTCTCTGCTATAAACATTCTCATCATTCAGGTTTATCTTTTCTACTTCGAAGTTTATTTTTCCGCTTGTTTTCTCCTGAACGAGAACTATGCCTACATTACCGTTTTTAAGCATGTAATCGATTCTTTCTTCAGGATAATCGGGATCAATGGGCAGATATGCTCCCCCTGCCTTTAATATGGCCATAATTCCTGTAATCATCTCTAACGATCTATATGCTGTTATTCCTACAATACTGTCACGGGTGACGCCTTTTTCCCTAAGAAGCCGTCCCAGGCTGTTTGCCTGTTCATTTAGTTGACGGTAGGTTACTCGGCTGTCTCCAAAAATCAAAGCCGTATTATCAGGCGTCCTTTCAGCCTGTTCTTCGAATAGCTCCTGGATTGTTTTATCCTTCGGATAATCTGCTTTGGTATTGTTGAAACGGGCAACTGTCTCAACAAGCCTGCTTCTTTCTTCTCGAGTGAGCATATCCATACTCTCAAGCGTTTTATTTTGACTTTCCATACCGTTCTCAAGCAGATTTATCAGGTGATCATATAATTGATATATTTCACTTTTATCGAACAGTTCAGTCAGGTAATCTATATTCAATAGTAATTGTCCGTCATCCTCCCGGTCATCAAGGTGGATTATCAGCGATTCGATCTGATTCCTGTTAAAATGCCACCTTGCCTCAAATCCTTCCGGGTTACCGTCTTTTTCATACTTGGAATTTTGATAAGAGAACATACAGTCATACAGCTGTTCGTTAACCTTGTATTTTTCTCTGAAATCCTTCAGGATCAATTCATAGTTGTATTTCTGATTTTTGAAGCACAAATTCAGCTCTCTTGTTATATATTGGACATATGCTTTAAAATCCAGCTTTTCATCAACATTAAGCCTTACCGGTATAGTACTGACAAACAAGCCGGCTGTCTCTTTTTCCCTGACCCCTGACCTGTTTAAAATAGGCGTTCCTATAACAAGGTCATTTTGAGAGGTTTTTCTATTTATAAATATTGAAAATATAGCCATAAAGAGCGAAAATACGGATATTTTATTATTTTTGCAGTAATCATATATCCTCTGCGTTGTTTCCTTATTGATAACAAACGTTGCTCTTTCAGCTTTTATTGAGTGCCTCTCCCTGGCTTGCGGCTTGATATACGTATATTGCGAAAATCCTTCGAGCTTTTCCGCCCAGAATTCTCTATTTCTTAAGAACCTTTCAGAATAGATATATTCTTCCTCATCATTAATAAAATCAATATAGGAGGGTTTCTTTTCTTTAGGGACGGGAAGCCCTTTTTTCAAAAGACTGTAGTATTTGAATACACTGGTACACCCCAGGCTCATAGTCCATGCATCAGATACCAGGTGATGAACTTTGAAATATGCACCAAAACGGTCCGGGGCTGTTTTTACTATGGCAAAATAGAACAGATCGGAATCAACGATATTAAATGGAATTTGCGTTTGCTCATCATCCCATTTGTAAAGACGGCTTTCTGCATCAGAGCCGGTGAAATCAAAAAAATCTACCTTAAAATAGCTGTAATCCTTAACATACTGCTTTACCTCACCATTTTCTTCAATTAACCTCAGCCTTAGTGCATCATTATTTTCTACGAAGATATTCAGGGACTTTTCTATAAGCTCCCTGTCAAATTCACCCCTCAATTTCATTGTCCCTGCAATATTCCTAAGGCTTGTCCCCGGATATGCCTTTTCGGAAAGCCAAATTGCCTTCTGTGGAAGGGTAAGCTTGTAAAACCTTGTGTAGTATTCGAAGTTTGTTGATAGAAGCCTGTAAAACTCCGATATTCCCTGTCTGTCCATCATCACCCTGATTACGGGGCTGGATTTGAAAATTTTTTTTGATATATCAGTAGGTTCATTTACCGACTTTCTATATAATACTTTATACTTTTTTACTCCATTCTCAAGGAAAAACCGTGACGCTTGGGACAGGACAGATCCCAGCAGCTGGCCGCTTATTTGAGTATCTTCCGCCGAATGTATCCGAAGAGTGTTTTGAAAGCCTTTGCATTCGGGAAACCCCGTAATACAGTCTGCTATGGCATATGACGTATTCTTACCGCCTGTTATTTTAAACAATTGCCTTTTTACCGAATACCCTGACTTATTAAAGGCCTTGTCCGCTTCAGCAGGATTAAAATTACTACTGTCATAACCGTAGCAGGCAAGCTCAAGTGAAGAAAGTTTTGAACGGCTGAATTCCAAGAATCCTGAAGGATCTTCTTCAGGAACGGTGTAATACTCCCCGGAGTCAATAGTTAAGTCTGTGTTTTCGGCATCACATTCATGAACCTTATAATAACCTGTTTCATATATGCGGTTATCATTAATAACTGCACCTACTCCCTCATAAACATGCTGGTACCATTCAAAATCAGCTTGTACATATGTTATAAGGTTATCGAAAAGAGGATGGCTTGATATATTATCATATAATCCAATAAGGATATCGGCTTTCATCTTGGGATTTAAACGGAATTCAGGTACTACAAGTGTCTCACCTGCCAGAAATGTCCTGTTGTATATTCTCAGGGCTGAGCCAACAGCTATGAGTCTGTCATTTTTTCGGTAGACTAGATTAATGGAAAGCTGTTGGTTGTTTTTTATCTTTTCAAGCTCTCCTACAGCTGATATGAATTCATTCTTTTGGATACTGCAATTTCCGATTCCTGTATGCTTTGAGTGTTCATAAAGCGCCGCAATATCATCTTTCGAGAAAAAAGTCAGTGACTTTAAGCCAGGATACAATCTTTCAGATATATAAGCTGAAAGTATTTGATAGGCTGACCATTCAAGACTTATTATATTCAAACCGTATTTTATTGTATCTCTTGATTGTTTCATGTATCTTACTGCTGCATCAAAACTAAGAGTAATGTTCTCTCCAATTTCCAGTACCGCATTCCTGATAGTTTCACCTTCACTAAAAAGTCCGGCTTGGTTTTCGAATGAGATACCGTTTAAGCTTAAATCAATAACCCTGTACTTTAATTCACCACTGTTAAAGTATACATATACTCCATCAGTATTCTGTACCCTGTACCTTGACCTTTTTCTAATGAATTGTGCTATAACCGAATTCGGCTGTTCAATATGGAAAGCTTTCTGATAAGAGTCTTTAATATTTGTTTCAAAAACGAAATATATTTCCTTGAAGAAAAAGGACAGCTCTACTTTATTTCCAGGTAATGGTTGATAATCATTGTCACTAAAGCGCAACACAGGGCTGCAGCCTGTTTTATACTCAAAGGTCATTACAGCATTAAGCTGTTTATTTCCCGACTGTACAGAAACACTGATTTCCTTGGCCCTGGCAATGTTTTTAAATAATTCAGTAATATCAGCCCTATTGCAAATCTTTCTAAATTCTTTCATTTTTAACCCCCGAATAAATTTAGTTAAAGTGAATAAAGCAGTAATAAATCACGGCATTAAATCCAATTTATTGTATTGCTTACATTAACTTGGATTAAATTATAACATAAATATTCCATATATTAACTATTTATACAAAATATTTTATATGTTTCTGTAGAAGTACGGGGTTTTACTCAAAAAGAAAAAGCTTTAAGGAATGATCCTTAAAGCCTTTTATTTTTTTCGCCATTCTAACCTACGGTTCTTCTATTGCCCGCAAGGAAAGCTTAGCTACGTATATTTTCAAGTGTTCACAATATATTCTATCTTTTTGTTCTATCTTTAAACCAATTCTGAACTTATCATCATTTTGGATACAGTAAACTACTTTATATTTGATTTCGTATGCAGTTCCTTCCAATAAAAGCTTTATAGGCAATATTGTACCTATTGGGATTTCATGTTCACAGACAGCTCCTACTCCGCCTGATGATATATCAATGATTGATATTTTTATAGGGTTTTTTAATTGGACAGGCTCCGGGCAATCTTCTTCATATCTCTCTCTGCATTCAACCTGAAGAAAATACCTAACCCTTACAAACAAGCGCCTGTCAGTAAGAAATTGCTGATCAATTTTTTCTTCAATTATACTATCGTTCCCCCACAGCTTTTCGTCTATCTGCTCCAACCTGTAGGTCTTACCGCTGTCATTGGTTTCCTTGTTTGTTTGTTGCTTATTTTGAAGACTTTTTCCGCTGTCCTTGTCACTGCCAGATTGTCCTGTATTGCCGTTTCCTATGGTTATCTTGTTTTCCTTCATCCATTACTCCCCTTATAATTAACTCATTTCAGGTCCCTTCCATCTCTCAATTTTCTAAACATACGTATACTTATATGCTATACATGCTCTTAATAATGCTCTTTCCGACCTGAGTTTTGAAGTATTTGTCCTTTATAGTTTTAACAGCATTGGGATCCATATTATCTTCAAATATATTTACAATAAAATCGGCTTCAACAACAATCTGGAATTCAATACTGTCGATTTTGCCATAGCTGTGGTGATTTCCTATTATATGGCAAACCCTGCCCATTATACTTTCCTCGACTCCCGCTTCTGCCATTATTGCCTGAGCTATTGCCGGACCTTCCTCTTCCTGATATCTTGCCTCTGAAGAATTGTACTTTCTTTCAGCTTCCTTTATGCCTATATCATGCAGAACTGCCGCCAACTCAACAACCAGCACTGTTTTTTCAGCAAGCTCTTCCCCGCCGAGTATGGCTTTTGAAAATCCATAAACCTTAAGTGCATGATTGATCCTTTTCCTATCTTCTCCGAAATATGAAACCATTCTTTCTATTATTCTGGAAACCATAAAACACCTCCAGGATGTATTAATCATAATTATGTTGATATTACGTAGTAATTTTAATAAAGAGACAAACCATATGGAGTGCCTCTTTATATCAAGTATACTTCAACTTAAGCCAGTAATTCAACTTGCAATTTATATACTCTTTACGTTAATTTTAGTCATTCATATATTCACAAATTGTACCTTGTCCGTAAACTACTTGATAATGAACATTTTCTCGATACAGACCAAATACTAATTGACCAAAGGCTGCAATATGGTTAATCCTGAAGAATTACTTATTTTAAAAACTCTGGACAATCCGGATTTACATATTCCTTCCAAATGCATCCGCTCAGCTGCATTTCACTAAAGGCTGCATCAAAGCTTGATTCCAGGGGGCTGCAGGCATAAACTCCGAAATTGATTTCCCTCTTTCCCTCAAATAAATGAAAAACCCTCATTTGTTTAAAGTTTTTGCCGTCCTCGGAATTTTCAACCAGAAAATCAGGTCCTCTGCGGCTTAAGCGGTAATACATGCTCTTTATTCCTGAAGAAATATCTGTTGTAGCCCAGTCGGAGTAGCCATTATTGGTAACAACGCTGCCCAGCCTTTGGTATTTCTCATTTTCAAATTCTATTGAAGCTTTAAACCAGTTATCTGAATTCTGATAGACAATAACTCCGCATTGGTCGTACATTACTTTTGTGTTGAATTGTGTTAATACAGTAAAAGTAAAATTGTCTTCCGACGACATCATAAATGCATGGGCGTTGTCGTTCCTGAAGCCGTAATAGGTTCTTTGCCAGAAATCCGTACCCGGTTCTGTTATAATTATTATTTTATTAGTTTCAATTTTGAATTCCTTGGGTTTATTGATCCAATAAAACCTGGAAATATCAAGATTCATATTTACCTCCTGAATTATCTGCTTAATTTCTCCAATGCCGTCTTTTCGTCCGGTACAAAAAATGTTGAATTTCCCTTGTTGCTTTCATATATGAAATCCTTCAAACTTTTGCTTGTATATACTGAGAAGTCACCGATAAAAGCTATTTTCATGCCATAGTTTGTGAATTTCTGCAAAATTTCGCCTGCCAGCCTTGTTTTCAAATCAAAGAATTCCTCACATACCAGGGCTTTATTTATAATCACCCGGCAGCTGCCTGTTTCATATTTACGGAACTATTCTCCATATTATATAACATATGTTTTGGAAGTAAAATGCCTATATGGGATATTATATAAAATACCATACTGCCTTAAAGTTTATCTGAAATAGATTCAAACATATGAATAAAAGTATTAATTATGCTAAACATAAAATTATTATTTCCAATGAGGTAATAACTTGAACATAATTCTGATAATGTCATGGATAGTAACAGGCTTACTGCTTTTTATTTTTGTGCCAAAGGATAAATACAGGCATGCTATTATAATATTTTTGTTCAAGCAAACAATAACCTGGATCCTTGGACTTATAGTTGCACACTACAAACTGATCGAATATAACGGTGATATATTCAGTAATGCTACTCAGGCCAGCTTTACTTTTGAATATATTGTTTACCCGGGTATTTGTGTCCTTTTTAATTTATACTATCCGGAAAACAAACGGCGTTTCAGTCAGTTTCTTTATTATGCTTATTATTGTTCCGCCATCACAATAATTGAAGTGTTTCTTGAAAAGACCACAAATCTTATTAATTACAGACATTGGTCAGGCATAATGACATGGCTTTCCCTGGCACTTACATTTTTTGTTTCAAGAAAATTTTATCTTTGGTTCTTTAAATTAAAAACTAAATCCCCATTAATAATCAGGTAAAATTTAAATTATGATTTGATACAAAAACAATTTGGTTTACTTTATCTTGAATAATAATTACCACATAAAATGGTTCATTTGAACTATGTCAACTTCTGCCGATTGATCTTATACTTTTAATACAAAAGAAAATACCTTTGAAGGGGGTTTAATAATGAAAAAAATACTTAGCATAATCCTTGCATCGACAGTAGTAATTTCTCTCTTCAGCATTACGGCTTATGCCACTAAAGGTGGTAATGGAAAAGGCAGCAGTAACAACCCTGCAAAATCCAAAACAGTAACCTCACAGTCACAGCCAACAAGCGTTAATAACGGAAATGGAAAAGGAAGCGGCAACACTGTTCATGTTATTGCAAAAGGTGAAATACTTAAGTTTGATGTTCCTCCTGTAATTAAAAACGGAAGTACGCTTATACCTGTAAGGACTATAACAAATGCACTGGGCGCACAGATTCAATGGGACAAGGAAACGGGCACAGTTACTATAACCAAAGGTGACACAACAATTGTTATTACTCTTGGAAGCAGCACTGCTACCGTTAACGGAACCCAAGTACAAATCAGTGCTCCTGCTGAATTAATCAGCAACCATACAATGGTTCCTATAAGATTTATTGCCGAGGCTCTTAATCAAAAAGTCGATTGGGATAAGGACACAGGGTCGGTAACTATTGGAGACGGCACCGATACATCGACCGATACATCCGGAGTTCAAGACGGAACAGCAGGTGGTACAAGCAGCGGAACAGCTACAGATACAGGTACTGCTGACCAGACAGCAACAGGGACTTCAACAAACGGCACAACTGATACTACTTCTCCGACTCCGTAAAGTATAAAAGAGTTAAAGGTGCAGAAATATCTGCACCTTTTTTGTTAGTCTCTATTTTACAGGTCATGACCAAGCTGATCTATATCCAATAAAACCTTCAAATTTCTCGGGATGGCATCAATCCATTCATCCATGCCCAACATTTTTACTTTAAGTTTCATTTCAGAAGGAAACTCATCGAAGTTTACTCCGTTTAATAACATATCTGTTTCATCTTCATTAAATTTTATACTTTCCAATACATTATCTTTATATGGTCTATTCATAGGGCAAGGTATTTGACACTTGAGACAATCATATACACAGTGATGCACCGATACTGGAAGCCATTCTGGAAAATCTCCGGCATTTTCATTTAAATATGAAAGGCATTTTTCATTATCAATTAAGAACCTGTTTTTTCTTATGGCTCCTGTAGGACAATTATTGAAGCATATTTTACATTTGTCACATATTTCAGCATGTTGAATTCGGACCCAGTTATCTGTTTCACAGGGTAAATCGGTGTAATAGGCAGTAAATGAAAAATAGCTTCCCATTCCATCTACATAAGTGATATTGTTTCTGCCGTATACAGCCAGTCCGCATTTCACTGCCAACCGCTTCATTGGAAGATTGGGGGCTGCTTTTATGTTATAACCCCTTTCGGTGATGAATTCATGTAGGTATTTTTCATTACTCTCAAAGTCAGACCTTACCAGACTCAGTAAATCATATTTCACCCCGTTTTTTGCAAACTGAACCTTTGCATATGCCGGGTGTGGAATAGCTGCCAGGATAATAGATTTTACAGTAAAACCGCCCCCTGGTAGTGTAAAATTATAAAGTCTGTTAACAATCCATTTTTGGAAATTATTAAGTTTCTCACTATTTTCAAATACATCTATCTCACCTTTTAAGTCTTGTAAACGCTCTACTGGCAATATTTCCAGCCTGTCACCATGAAGTAATGCCTCTTGTTTTAATATATTGACCATACTCAGACCCCGTTTTCATATCTAAAATACTAAAATCAATACAGAGTATATCATATATTTCCAGAAAAGCAAACAACTGTTCTATTTATTGAACAATACCCCTTATTTCCATGATCATTTTTAAGAGAGTATGGTAATAGTATGAAAATATTTACAAAAAAAATATTGACAACCCTCCTCTACAATTGTAGAATATAAATGTATTCTACAATTGTAGAGGAGGAGCCTCATGAAAGAAACTATTAAAATATCCGATGCCGAGTGGCAGGTAATGAAAGTCATCTGGGCAAAATCTCCCATCGCATCAAATGAAATTGTTGAAATATTAAAGAAGACCACAAAATGGAGTCCTACCACTGTATATACACTAATTAACAGGCTGGTAAATAAAAAGGCAATAAGAGTTGAAGCAGGTTCAACACCGAATATATGTTATCCTCTTGTTTCACAGGAAGAAATACGGCATGAGGAAAGTAAAAATTTTGTCAGCAAGGTATTTGACGGATCTCTGAGTCTGATGCTTGCACATATGGTAGACGAGCAGACATTATCAGATGAAGAAATTGATGAACTCAAGCACATCCTGGATAAAAGCAGAGACAAAAGGAAGTGACATTGTGAAGGTAACTAATGATATTTTTAATTGGATAATATCTTCATCTGCCGCTGCATGCTTACTTATAGCAGTTATCTTTACGGTCAAAATAATATTCAAGAATAAAATGAGTGCTTCCTGGCATTATTATATATGGTTTCTTCTGTTGGTAAGACTGATAATACCGTATTCACCGCAGAGTCCCTTCAGCATTCTGAATATAGTAACTCCTCACATGGAAAGCAGAGCTGCTATTGATATCTATACCGGTATAAATAATTTTACAGAAGCAGCCGTTAACGAAAGGGAAATAACCGCTCAATCAGATCCATCCGTGCTGCAGCAGAAAAACCCGAGTAAGTATGTACATACAGGTACAGCCGGTTTTAGTCTTAATGAAATATTTGAAGTACTCTGGATTTCAGGAGTTTTAATATTCGCGTTTTTCATACTGATAATAAACATAAGATTAAATTTTAAAATCCGGAAATGCCATTCCTTACGGAATGAAAAGACAATCCGGCTGTTGAATGAATGCAGCTTTACACTCAAAATACGCAGTAATATTCCGGTCATACTTACATCAATGGTTAATTCCCCTTCACTCAGCGGCTTCATCAAACCAAAACTGTTACTGCCTTATGATATCTTGGAGAAATCAAGTACAACTGATTTAAAATATATTATCATGCATGAGCTTGCACATTTAAAGAGAAAGGATACCGCTGTAAACTGGCTGATAATTTTCATAAAAATACTATATTGGTTTAATCCCGTTATATGGTACGGGTTTTATAAAATGCATCAGGATTGCGAAGTTGCATGTGACGCTATGGTATTATCCCGTATAAAGCCCGAGGAACATAACATATATGGTTATACGATAATCAACCTGCTAAGGAATATGTCCGGACGTCAGTGGATCCCTGGAGTTTCTGGAATTATTTCGAGCAAATCCCTGATGAAAAGGAGGATAACAATGATTTCATTATTTAAAAAAGGTTCGTTTAAATGGTCTGCTATCGGGATAGTTATTATTCTTGTTTTATCTATTACGCTGTTGACCGGAGCAAAAACCGATCCGGAAGGAAACACACCTAATGATGCGGCAAAAACCGGGCAGACTGTCAATTCAAACACAGGTGCCGGAGAATCAATTCAGGGTATTTCCGTAAAAGAAGTCGAAGGTAAAACTTTTAAAGGTAAGATGTTAACCATCCCTGATCCTAAGAAGATAGCTGTAGGATTTAATAACAATATCAATAAAACTACAAGTGAAACAGCCAAAGCTAACAATGCAATTTGTGCCATTAACGCAGGAGGATTTACTTCTTCCGGTGCTGGTGGAAAAGATTATAAACCGACGGGAATTATAATTCACGAAGGAAAAGTTATATATAGTGATACCCAAAGCGAGAATTCCAAGCAGGATATTGTCGGGTTTACAGATAACGGTGTTCTCATTTCAGGCAGATATACCCTGTCTGAGATTGCAAAGCTGAATGTCAAGGAAGCTGTAAGCTTTGGACCGCGTTTGATAGTTAACGGTAAAGGAACAGTAGCCAAGGGAGACGGCGGATGGGGATTAGGGCCGCGTACAGCTATAGGTCAGAAAGCCGACGGCACGGTACTGCTGCTTGTAATAGACGGAAGAACCGTAAACTCCATTGGTGCATCCTTATTGGATATTCAGGATATACTTCTCAGCAACGGAGCTGTTAATGCGGTGAATCTTGACGGCGGAAGCTCCTCTACAATGTATTACGATAATAAAGTTATAAACAACCCCTGTGATTCCAATGGGGAAAGGGCAGTTCCCTCGGTTTTCATGGTTATGCCATAAATTTTAGGTATGTTAAAGTCCCGGTTGATCAACTGGGACTTTTTTTTAAACATATTCTCTTATTGATGACTTATATCAAATTTGTATTTCATCACTATCGTTTTCGGGAATTATTATATTTTGGGCACCCACATATTCCAATTCCTTTTTTATATCCGTAACACCCACAGTCCAACCACATTCTATCAGGTGATTTCCTATGATGCATTTGGGCTTTAATCTGTCCTGTATTCCCTTCAATTCAGGAATGTGCAGTTTGGCCCCTTCCTGGCTGCTCATTCTGCCCTCAACAACATCCTTCAATATCAGGCTGTATATCAGTGCATCCAGATCATATATATCAGGGTCATCATAATAAAATGAATGGCTGTCCCCAGTAAAATAAATTCTTTTCCCTTTATACATAAACAGAAAACTGATATGATCCGGTTCCCAATCAATAAAATGCCTGGTCTGGTAAACTTTAATCTTCAATTCCCCAAATTCGTGTTCAACCGGCTTATTCAAATTTATAGGATATGTTATTTTCAAAATCTCCGGGTTAAGATTGGTATTTGCCAATAAAGGATAGGCTATACCCGGCGGTCCTATAATAATATTTTCTTTTGCAGCATCAAGTACTTTTTGAGCATTAAAATGGTCTACATCACCATGGGTAAACAGGATCAAATCCTTACTTGCCAATAGGGGCGGGTTTATATAGTCGTTGAATGCATCAATAAAAACACTGAAACCCTCAAACCTTATCTCTGCACTTCCAATTCCTAAAAGCTTGACCTTTACCGTATCCATTGTCTGCCTCCATAATTATATGATTTACAGAATTCAACTACTCTTCGCTACTGATTTTTGAGCTGTCCGAATTGACCTTATAAAACTTATAAAAAAACAATCCAAAAAGCAACGTAAAGATGGAAATAATCTGAGATGTGGAGAATATTCCTACAAAACCCCTCGGATCATCCCGGAAGATCTCGATAATAAACCTTCCGGCACTGTACAATATAATATAAAGTGCTGCTATTTTGCCCTTTTCTTTTTTTCTTTTGGCATAAAGCAAGAGTATGGCTGCAAGTAGAAAATCGCCGGCACTGGAGAAAATCTGTGTAGGTATCAACTTTACGCCATCAGGCGCATAGGACGAATTTTTAAAAACAATGCCCAAGGACCAGGTTGTCTCCTTTCCGTAACAGCAGCCTGCAAGCAAACAGCCGATTCTCCCGAAGCCCTGCGCCAATGCTATGGATGGAGCCGCCAAATCAAAATAATCAATGAAGCTGATTTTTTTGATTCTGCAGTAAATGTACCCTGAAAGAACACCGCCTATCAAACCGCCGAAAACAACAAAACCATCTGAGAGCTTAAGCATTATTGAGGGATCTTTAATAATATTTTCTATTTCAGTTATAAAAAAGAGGATTTTGGCACCGATAAAGCCGCCTACCAGACATATCAATCCAAGATTGAATATCATATTTGGATTAAGCCCAAGCTTCTTTGCCCTGTAACAGGCAAGAACTATTGCTACTATAAAACCTGTTGCTATCATGAATCCGTAACTGTTGATAACAACCGGGCCGATCTTTAGTAATTCAGGATGCAATTCACTACCCCCTAAAATCAAACATGAAAAAATTATACCATACAATTTGCCAATTTATTAGCACAAATAAACATATAAACTATTAAACAAAACAAAGCCCTATGCTGTAAAGCATAGAGCTTTGATATAAATCTGGCAGAGTCCTACTTTACCGGGCCGTTACCAGCCAAGTATCATCGGCACTGAGAAGCTTAACTACCGTGTTCGGTATGGGAACGGGTGTGA
>JAUZPR010000042.1 GCA_030705825.1 Bacillota bacterium
AAGCTTACTTTTCCGGCAGCTATAGCTCCTCCGTGGGTTTTCCTTAACAGGCCTTCCTTCTCAAGTATACGAAGATCCCTTCTTATGGAATCTTCTGATTTGCTGAACATTGAGCTGAGTTCTTCCACCTTGACCGAGCCGTTTTCTTTTAGAAGGTTTAAGATTTTCTGATGTCTTTCTTCTATAAACATGATGCCTCCTGTTCACATATATGACGAATTATTAATATATATTAATAATTATTCTTGATTTTTCATACTTTATATAGTATCATAAATTCATAGATAAAGATAGTATTAATAATTTACGAAAAACATATGAACGGAGGATTGCCATGAAAATTGAACATGCTGCGTTATGGACAGACAAGCTGGATTTGCTTAAAGATTTCTATACAAAGTATTTTGGCGGCACAAGTAATCAAAAATATTCAGAACAGGAAAAGGGTTTTGAATCCTATTTTATTACATTCGAATCGGGTGCAAGACTTGAGTTGATGAAAAATGACGATGTTAAAACGGGAATAAACCGGAATGATATGACTCCGGGGTATACACATCTTGCGTTTTCAACGGGCAGCAGGGAAAATGTAGATAAGCTGACAAACAGACTGCTGGCAGATGGTTATAAAATATTAGGTTTTCCGCACGAAACCGGTGACGAATATTACGAAAGCAGCGCATATGATCCCGATGGTAATATTATTGAAATCACAATTTAAGTATGTATGAATTTTTTGGACAGAGGTTTTAAATACCTCTGTCCTTTTTGTTTATTAAATGCAGGTTAGTGAAATCGAATCATTAACATAATGTAATTCTTGTGAATATTATATTGTAAATAAGCATATTTCTCGTAAAGGAGAGCGGTTGTTTAATGAGACAATATTACAAAAACCTGAATGATATTAATGACAGACACGGAAAAACAATACCCATACTGCCTGTGACCCCGGTACCAATACCGGTAATCCCACCACCTGCGCCTGTACAGCCTATTGTGACTCCGCCGCCGGTACCTGCACCTCCACCGGTAGTGGCTCCACAGCCTATGCCTGCGCCTATACCTATGCCAACACCGGCACCATGTCCGCAGCCTGCACCTATGCCACAGCCTCCGGTAATACAAGAACCGGCAATGCCACCGATGATGCCACCGATGATTCCACCTATGATGCCACCGATGATGCCGCCAATGATGCCGCAACCGACATGTCCTCAGTTTGCTTCACCTTGTCATAACATGTGTCCTATGGGCATGCCATTTATGTGCCATACCCATATGCCCATACACAAATGCCCAAAATTTATGAATTATCAAGGATGCTAGATAATGTTTACTGAAGCCAATAATGCAGGAGGCTGATATTGTCCAATAAAAAAGCCGCAATTTAATCTAATTGCGGCTTTTGCATTTGATATATCTATTTGTTTTTAAAATAATCGCTTCGTATTATTTTATCGGCCACAGAAAGACCGTTTATATCATGCTCCTTTTGTTTCGTGTCAGCGGCGTCCCCCTTATAAATTCCGTCAACCATGACTGCAAAATTCTTGTTCGTGTTAAATAGATTTCTTCCCATAGCTGTATTTTCCAGGCTTTTTTCATCAACACCCATTAGGTAGGAGATGGTAGGTAATATATCTATTTCCCCGCCAATGGTTTGTATATCCTGTCCCTTCAGCTTGTTTTGATATATAATGAATGGTACATGTCTTTGATTATCGGCCCACCAGTCATCTACAGGCTTGATCTTTTTTACGTCATCAGCACAGAATTTGTGAACTCCGCTGTGGTCACCATAAATTACAACAACGGTATTATCAAGTATACCGTCCTCCTGAAGCTTTGATAAAAGGATTCCAAGCTGCTTGTCGGTATAGCGGACTGTCTGGAAGCTGTCACCCAGCCTTGTGTTAAGGAATTTGTTTTCCAGTGTCAGATCCTTATATTTAGTAGGAAGATAAAAGGGTGTGTGGCTGGTTAAGGAAATAAAGTAAGTATAAAAAGGCTGTTTTTGACTTTTTATAATAGGCTCTATCTGGCGCAGGAATGATCCGTCGCTTAACCCCAATCCGATTGTTTCGTCCTGCTTGAAGGCCGTCGCATCCAGGCATTTATCATAACCAAAGGTGGAAAGAACGGTCTCCCAATTCCAGTAGGCGCCTTTGTCAGGATGAATGGCAAGCGTGTTATACCCCAGCCCTTTCATTAGCTTCGGCATCGAATTATTATATGTGTTGGTTGGGAAACGAAAATAGGTTGCGCCGTCCCTAACCGGGTAAACTGAAGTATTGGACATCAATTCGGCATCTGAAGTAGTTCCTATATTGACCTGTTCATAGAAGTTGGGAAAGTAAAAACTGTTTTTCAGCAGCCCGTTTAAATTTGGAGTGATTTCCTGACCATCCACCTTGTTGTTCAAATAAAAACCTTCCAGGGATTCCACTTGAATCATTATAAGATTCATGCCCTTGAACATACCCTTATATTTATTATCGGGCAGATTTTCCTTTTTCTCATCAAACCACTGCTGTATGTTCTGCTTGTCTTCTGCTGAAAGGTTCAGTTGACGGTTCTGTACAAAATACATGAAGGCGTCATATAAGTGGTATCCTATAGGTGACAGGTCGGTAAAAGTGGTTCCGGGAGTCCAGAAGGTTTTAAAGAGGTATTGGCCCTTACCCCTGTCGGCTGAGATGTCATACCTGTAATGGGCATAAGCAAGATAACCGGATGGAATTATAAGCACCAGCAGAAATACGATTATATTTCTTTTTACATTTTTATATACTTTTTTATTGAATATGGCAATTGCAATAAGGACTGGAATATCAATTACAAACACCAGATCCCTCAAATGGATCATTGCCATAATACTGTCGCCAAGATTTTGCAGATTGGCAGTTTCCTTAAGCATATATAGGGAGATAAACGATGAGAAACCTCTGAAGTTCCAAGCATCAAACATAAATATAGCTGAGAAGAAAAGGTTGAATATAATTAAAAACCACATACGTCCCTTATTTTTGAATAAAAAGGCAAAGGACAGCAGTATAAGCGGAAAAGCCAAATAAACCAAATCGGTGGGAACTATTTTGTAAACTTTAAATATACCTGTGCCCGATAAACTTATACCTGCAACCGTACTTAATAAAACCAGTGATTTAAATAAAATGGACAAATATGTATAATAAAACAGGAAATCCTTAAGACATGCCTTATATCCGCGTTTTAACCAGATACCGGTGTTTTTCCCTATAGTATGAATTGCGGCAGCGGAATTATTTCCGATATTCTTTAAAGGCAACATAAAATAAAAACACCTCTTTTAGGCTGATCATCGGAATGAATTTAAGTTATCCAGCATTGGAATCCGAGATTTTTGTCAAAAATGGTTACTAAAGAATTTTACCACACCCAAATAGTAAAATAAACACTTTGAATAAATAAACAGGCTTAACATATTAATATAAAAAGACCAGAAGAGAACACTCTTCTGATCTTCAATTGAATTCTTTACTATTTATTACTAAAATAATCGCTTCGGATTATTTTATCTGCAACAGCCAATCCGTTTATATCATGCTGTTTTTCTTTATCACTTGGAGCATTCCCTACATAGGTTCCGTCCACCAGTACTGCGAAGTTTTTATTGGTGTTCAAAAGGTTCCTTCCCATGGCGGTGTCCTTGTAATTATTTTCATCGCTACCCATAAGGTAAGCTACAGTAGGCAGGATATCTACTTCTCCGCCTATTGTGTCAATTTGTCTGCCTGTCAGATTACTGTTGTAAATAATCAGAGGTACATGCTTTTTATTATCTACCCACCAATCATCTACAGGTTTTATTTTACTTACATCATCAGCTGCAAATTTATGTACACCGCTGTGGTCCCCATATATAACCACAACAGTATTCTGGAGCACTCCGTCCTCTTTCAGCTTATCCAGAAGAAGACCAATTTGTTTGTCTGTATAGTGTACAGTTTGGAAGCTGCCGCCAAGCTTGGTATTCTGGAATTTACTTTCAAGCGTAAGTTCCTGGTACTTCTTCGGTAAATTAAAGGGTGTATGGTTTGTTAGCGTTATAAAATATGTATAAAAGGGCTGCTTTTGATTTTTTATTATCGGTTCTATTTGTCTCAGGAAGGAGCCGTCACTTAAGCCCAGACCGATGGTTTCATCCTGCTTGAAGGCCGACGCATCAATACATTTGTCATATCCAAAGGCAGTAAGTACAGTTTCCCAATTCCAATAAGCACCTTTGTCGGGATGAATTGCAAGGGTTGAATATCCAAGCTGTTTCATAAGAATTGGCATTGAATTATATTTATTGTTTGGAAAACGGAAATAGGTAGTCCCGTCTCTTACCGGATAAACCGATGTATTGGACAGCAATTCGGCGTCAGAGCTTGTCCCTGTATTAACCTGTTCATAAAAATTGGTGAAATAAAAGCTGTTCGTAAGAAGCCTGTTCAAATTAGGAGTAATTTCCTGACCGTCAACCTTCTGGTTCACATAAAAGTTTTCCAGGGATTCTACCTGAATCATTATAAGGTTTTTACCTTTAAATATGCCTTTGTATTGATTGTCGGGCAGGTTTTCATTCTTATCCGAATACCACTGCTTTATATCTGACGTATCCTTTGCAGAAAGGCTAAGCTTATGGTTCTGAATCAAAAAGTTATAAGCATCATAAAGATGATAACCTATTGGGGACAGGTCGGTAATAGTTGTACTCGGAGTCCAGCAGCTTTTGAACAAAATCTGTCTTTTGCCCCTGTTAGCCGACAGGTCAAATTCATAATGCGCACAGATTATATAAACCACACAAAAGGCGAACAAAACAAAAAACGCGATTATGTTTCTTTTAACATTTTTATAAATTTTTCTGTTGAAGATTATAAGTCCCAACAGTATTGGAATATCTATCAGGAAAATTGCGTCCCTTATGCGAACCATGGCCATTATGCTGTCACCGAGGTTTTGAAGGTTCGCAGTCTGTTTTAGCATGTAAAGGGAGGTAAAGTTTGAAAATCCTCTGTAATTCCAGGCGTCAAATACAAATATTACCGAAAACAGAAGATTTATTATAAACAAATACCACATGCGTCCTTTGTTTTTAAACAGGAAGGAAAAGCACAGCAGCAGCAGGATAAATGTAAAATATACCGCATTTGTCGGGATTGCTTTAAATACTTTGAAAAATCCCGTGCCCGAAATCCCCATTCCTTTGACAGTACTTAACAGAACTACAGATTTAAATAGTAACGCAAGATACGTATAAAACCACAAAAAGTCACGTAAACATGCTTTAAATCCCTTGTTCAACCAACTGCCGACATGATTTTTTATGGGTTCTAAACCCTTTATGGATGGTAATTTTATATTTTTAACCGGAAGCATATTTTGAAACACCCCGCAGAATAGTTTGTCATATAGGTATTGAATTTCCTTATACTTTTTATACAACTAAAAAATTTTATCACATATTGACACTAAAGGAAATATTTTATGTAACTAAAATTGAATTATAAAGTTTTTTATCTTATAAATGTTTATTTTTTTATCTAATTACGCAAAAAATTTGACGAATGACCAAAGTTACATATATACTTTTTTTAACTATTATTACAAGGGAGTGATAATTTTGAAAAAAGTCATCAAAGTATTGATGATTACTTTTGCACTGCTGCTTATATTTCCTGCAACTGCCTGGGCAAGCGATGCTGCTAATATGACAGATAATCTCAGACAGGTGCAGCAGTACAATTTCTCGATCAACATACTTGCAATGCTGCTTGTTGGTTTTGGTTTCCTAATGGTATTTGTCAAAAAGTACGGCTACAGTGCCACAACAGGTACCTATCTTGTAGTTGCAGTTTCCATTCCTCTTTATTTGCTGCTTCGTTATACGGGTGTCCTTTCTTCAGAAGCTATTTCGGCAGATAATATGACCGTTCTGTTGTTTGCAGAATTCGCAGCTGCATCGGCGCTGATTGCAATGGGTGCCGTATTGGGAAGGCTGCGCCTGTATCAATATGGAATCCTGGCTATTCTGCTTGTACCGGCATATATGCTGAACGAATGGCTGGTTCTTGACGGAGGCCTGGGTATAACAAAGGGCTTTGTTGACTCGGCCGGATCAATCGTTATTCACGCTTTTGGAGCATATTTCGGATTGGGACTTGCCATGGCTTTGACAAGGCGGGAACATCTTAAAACCGAGGTTCAAAGTGATGCTTCATCCGACAGATTCTCAATGATAGGTTCAATGGTACTGTGGCTGTTCTGGCCTAGTTTCTGCAGTGCCATAGTTCCGCAGGCAGACTTCGCAAAGACTGTTATAAATACTATTTTGGCTTTGTGCGGTGCTACAATTATTACATATATTCTCAGTACGTTATTCAGAAAAGGGAAAACCTCAATTGCAGATATGGCTAATGCTGCCCTGGCAGGAGGTGTTGCAATAGGTGCCACCTGTAATATTGTCTCTGCTCCGGCCGCATTTGGAATCGGTATACTTGCAGGAGCCCTTTGCGTTATAGGATATGTATTTATTCAACCAAAACTGCAATCACTTCTTAAAATTGTCGATACCTGCGGAGTACATAACCTGCATGGAATGCCAGGCCTTTTGGGAGGTATAATTGCAATTTTTGCTGTTAGCGGAATTGTTAAGGCACAAATCTCAGGTATTATATTTACCGTTCTATTTGCTTATGTTTGCGGCTTGATAGGTGGCTTTATCATAAAAGCTACAGGCAGGAAAAAACTCGTTTATGAGGATAGGGATGAATTCGGAAACGAGGATGAAAATTAAGGAAAAAAGCCAGGAATATAAAATTATAAAAAATTTCTATAATAAAGGGACATGCCGCATTAAGAGGCATTGTCCCTTCGTTTTTTGCTGATATTATAGATATATATTATTTACTTGAAAAATAATCACTGCAAATAATCTTGTCCGCAACTCCCAAACCGTTAATATCATGCTGCTTTTGCTTTTTGTCGGTGGAATCTCCGATATATGTTCCATCCACCATTACTGCAAAATTCTTACCGGTATTGAAAAGGTTCCTTCCCATGGCTGTATTTTCAATACTATTTTCATCAACACCCATTAAGTAGGATATTGTAGGAAGAATATCTATTTCTCCTCCGATTGTATCCATAACACGGCCTTGAAGCTTATCCTGGTATATTATGAACGGAACATGCTTCTTGTTATCATACCACCAGTCGTCTCGCGGATGGATCTGGTCAATATAATACTGGTCATATTTATGGACTCCGCTGTGATCGCCGTAAATAACTACAACCGTGTTGTCCAAAACCCCGCTTTGCTTAAGATTGTTTAGGAATATCCCAAGCTGCTTGTCGGTGTAGTGTACTGTTTGAAAACTGTTGCCAAGATATGTTCCCTTGAATTTGCTTTCCAGATCAAGCTCCTTGTACTTGTCAGGCAAGTAGAAAGGAACGTGGTTTGTAAGAGTTATCAAATATGTGTAAAATGGCTGCTTTTCACTTTTAATTATCGGTGCTACCTGCCTTAGGTATGATCCGTCGCTTAACCCAAGGCCGATTGTTTCGTCCTGTTTGAAGTTGGATGCGTCAATGCATCTGTTGTAACCGAAAGAAGTCAGTACGGTTTTCCAATTCCAGTAGGCGCCCTTGTCGGGGTGTATAGCCGTAGTGGAGTAACCAAGTTTTTGCATTAATATGGGCATGGAATTGTACTTGTTTTCAGGATATCTGAAATAAGTGGAACCCTGTCTTACAGGGTATACCGATGTATTGGACATCAGCTCGGCGTCGGATGTGGTACCGTTGTTGACCTGCTCGTAAAAATTCGGGAAGTAGAAGCTGTTTTTCAATAAAGAATTCAGATTTGGTGTTATCTCCTGTCCGTCTACTTTATTGTCAATATAAAAGCCCTCTAAAGATTCAACCTGTATCATGAGAAGGTTCATACCCTTGAACATTCCCTTGTACTGGTTGTCAGGCAGGTTTTCCTTTTTATCTTCGTACCACTTCTGTACGTTTTTCTTTTCCTGAGCAGAAAGTGTTTGTTTCCTGTTCTGTATAAAGTACTGGAAAGCATCATAAAGGTGATACCCAACAGGTGAAAGGTTTGTAATTGTAGTTGAAGGAGTCCATTTTGTAACAAAAAGATACTGTTTGACCCCGCGTTGGGATGACAGGTCGAATTCATAATGTGCATAGGAAATATAACCTGCCGGAATCAGAAATAGCAAAGCGAATAAAATAATATTTCTTTTGCCGCCGGTGTATTTCTTCCTTTTATATAAAGCTAAAAAGATCAATACAGGAATATCCAGAATCAATAGTATGTCAGACAAATGAATCATTGAAATTATGCTGTCGCCAAGGTTTTCAAGATTTGCTGTCTGCTTCAGCATATATAATGAAGTAAAAGATGAAAAGCCTCTGAAATTCCATACATCAAAAAGGAATACCAAAGAGATTATAATGTCGAGAATTATAAGGAACCATAACCTTCCTCTTCTTTTGAACAGGAATGCAAAGGAGAGGATTATAAGTATAAAGGATAAGTACACAGCCAGTGTAGGGATACACAGAAAAGTATCTGCCATACCCTTCAGGTTGACATTAAAACCTTTTACGGCACACATGATAATCAAGGTCTTTAAAAAAATTGCTATAAAGGTATAAAACCAGAACAGGTTGTTAAGGCAAGCCTTTCCGGCCAAATTGAGTCTGTTTTTCAGTGTTTTCTTTATGTTGGTTAAATTGATTTTTTCGGGTAATTTAATTTCCTTTATTGAAAGCATAAAACCTGTCCCTTACAAATGTAATCCAAATGCTTACATTATTCCCCTTCAAGATTAATATCAACAATGAAGGATTATATCATATAACGCAAATTTAAAAAATACTTTACAAAAACTTAATAGACAATTAATTCGATTTGTTTACATTTTTTTTAAATGTCTTGCAGGAGAACCGACTGTTGATGAAGAATTGCATACAGAGTTTTACGGGTTAATTCCCGGGAAAGGTTTATATTATGAATAACATCAGCTTGGTTGCAAAAACAGAACCGGCTTTGAGAGAAGCGGGAAGGTTGTTTCTGAAATCCGCTCCGGATATGGAAACTATGGTAAAGGGCTTTGCCAATTATGTTACCGAGATAGATTTCAAGGTGCAGGATTACCTTGTAAAAGAACTATCGGGGATATTGCCCGGAAGTAACATAATAACCGAGGAATCCTCCCAAAATCAATATGACCTCTCAAAACCCACATGGATTCTTGATCCGGTTGACGGTACGGCCAATCTTATGCGCGGGTACAGACACTCTGCAATTTCATTGGCACTTGTCATTGATAAAAAGCCAGCGTTGGGGATGATATATAACCCTTTTTTGAATGAGATGTTTATAGGAGATGCAGGCAGGGGCGCATACCTTAACGGAAACAGAATAAAAGTCAGTTC
The DNA here is from genome assembly GCA_030705825.1 of Bacillota bacterium. Taxonomy (GTDB): domain Bacteria; phylum Bacillota; class Clostridia; order Acetivibrionales; family JANLFN01; genus JAUZPR01. The sequence goes on from JAUZPR010000042.1 coordinate 9,484, forward strand.
AGCAAGTAAGCTTGAAGACTGTATTATTACATTCGGAACAACACCATATATTTCAAGAGATAAAAATACTACTATAAAGGTTTTGGACAGGGTTTTTGCCAAATGCCAGGATTTGAGAAGATCAGGCTCCGCCGCCCTTGACCTTGCTTATGTTGCATGCGGCAGGATAGATGCCTTCTTTGAAATATGCCTTCAGCCATGGGACTTTGCAGCGGGTTTATTGATATTGGAGGAAGCAGGCGGTAAAATTACCGATATGACTGGTGGGAAACCTGAACTGATAAAACAGGGAAGTATTCTGGCATCTAATGAACTGGTTCATGAAGATTTACTTGGACTTTTTTGATAGAACATGCTGTTCTGATTTTTACAATATTTAGCTGAATATGTTATAATACATAATAGTTTTATGCCCATTTAAATTAAATGGGCTGTATTTTTATTAAAGCGGAGACAGATTATGATAAAGAAGGTTCCTTTAAGCGAGCTTGAGATTAGAATGAAGAGATTCAGGGGAAAAATGGATGAGTCCAATCCTGATTGGAATATTGCCGTTATATTCAGTAAAATAAATCAATATTATTTTACCGGTACCATGCAGGACGGAATGCTGATTATACCAAGAGACGGCCAACCTGTCTACTGGGTACGGAGAAGTATTGAAAGAGCAGAGCTGGAATCCTTATTCCCGGTAATCAAACCCATGGCAAGCTACCGTGATGCGGCAGCTTTTGCCGGTAAGATCCCGGATACGGTATATCTGGAAACCGAAGTAGTTCCTTTAGCCATGTACCTGCGTTTCCAAAAATATTTTCCTTTTAAAAATGTTAAAGCTGCAGACAGGCAGATAGCTGATGTAAGGTCGGTAAAAAGCAATTATGAGACAGCTCTGATGAAACAGGCAGGGGAGTTGCACAGACTGGCTTTGGAAGAATATGTTCCCGGAATACTAAAAGAGGGAATGAGTGAAGCCGAACTGGGAACCGAGCTCTTTTCATTTCTGGTAAGGCAAGGGCATCATGGTGTGGCCCGCTTCGGAATGTTTGAAACTGAAATGCTCCTGGGTCATGTATGCTTTGGTGACAGTTCTATTTATCCGGCTTATTTTAACGGCCCGGGAGGAAATTGCGGCTTGACCCCGGCGGTACCTCTGTTGGGCAGCCGTGAACGCAGGCTTAAGAAAGGCGATTTGATTCACATTGATATAGGATGCGGAATTGACGGATATCATACCGACAAAACCATGACCTACATGTTCGGAGATTATCTCCCTGATGCAGTTGTAGCCGAACACAACAAATGTGTGGCCATACAGGATAAAGTAGCCGAAATGCTGACTCCGGGAAGTATACCGGCAGATATATACAACTCTGTAATGAACAGCCTTGAACCGGAATTTCTTGAGAATTTTATGGGGTTCGGGAACAGGAAGGTCAAGTTCCTCGGTCATGCGATAGGTCTGCAGGTGGATGAGATGCCTGTTCTTGCAGATGGTTTTACAGAACCCTTGCAGGAGGGTATGGTTTTTGCAGTGGAACCCAAGAAGGGAATTCAGAATATAGGTATGGTAGGCATAGAGAATACTTTTATAGTAACTCCCGGCGGAGGGAAGTGTATTACAGGTAACAGCAGGGGATTGATACCGGTGTTGTAAACTTATATTTCATACTTTTTTATACCAAGCATTACAAAGGGATTAATACATAATCTTGACAATATAATACTCTTTATGGCAACAAAACCTATTAACAATACTCCCTGGTGTTAATATAATTGTGCTTGGTTTTATATATAAATGAAACAGGGGGGTTAACCGGTGGGAAACGGGTCTTTGGAATTTCAGAATTCCTCTAATGCCATACTTGCTGATGTTAAAGGTGTTGAAAATAAAATGAAGGTGAAACAGTCTTTCCATTTGGATGGAGCAGACGGGATCCGTGCAATAGCCTGTCTTTCGGTTATAATTCACCACTTGACACAGCGCTTGACCATGCAGGCTCAATCAGCTTTTGGACAACAGATGCAATCCTTCTTTCTTTTAGGTAATACAGGTGTTAGTGTTTTCTTTGTACTAAGCGGATTTTTACTCTCCTTTCCATTTTGGAAACAGTATTTGTGGGAAGAAAAGTATCCAAGTATAAAACAGTATGCCCTCCGCAGAGCAGCCCGTATTATGCCGGGTTATTACGCATCCTTGCTGGTTACCGGACTTATTGTACCTCTTTTATTCAGCATTCCTACCCAGTCAATGTGGGAACGTCTTCTTGCAGGTTTCGGTTTTGTTTCAGGCTTTAATTATGTAACCTTCTTCCCGTGTGATATAAATGGCCCTCTTTGGTCCATAGGCTTCGAAGTGTTCTGCTATCTTCTTATGCCTTTGTTTATGTTCGGTTTGTTCAGCTTTCTTGGAAGCAGGAGGTCTTTTAAAAAGGCATTATTGTATTGGATTGGTGTGTTTGTATTTATTACCGGCGTAAATCAGCTTATTCATACCTTTCTTACTCCCGGTCCGGTTAATCGTGGTTGGGAGTATGGTATTGTCGGCGGCGCCAAGTACTGGATGCCAAATTACAACCCGGTAGGATTTTTCAGCCACTTTGCGATAGGAATTATCGCTGCAGGAGTTACTGCATGGCTGTTTAAGAATTCGCAAAAGATTACCGCTTTAAAAAATAAGGGTATCTTTGATATAATCGGAGTTTTCTGCATTCTCGGAGCAGTACTTTTGCTGTGGTGCATGCGCCATGCTCCTGAATTCAGCTGGAGCCTGCAAAACCAGCCGTATTACTTCCCGTTCTACGCCATATTGATAGCAGGGGCCCTTGTTGCTGCGCCCCATTCAAAAGCATTCGGAAAAATTCTGGATAACCGTTTCTTTAAGTATACTGCAAAGGTATCCTTCGGATTGTACATATGGCATTGCCTTGTCATTTATATAGTAACCAGGCTGTGGATGCATAATTTCGAAGTCAATATGATGGTCAGCTTCCCAAAATGGCTTCTGACTTCAGCGGTTGTACTGGTGGGAGCGTACATATTTGCAGCTTTGTCCTATAAATTCATAGAAAAACCGGTACTTAACTGGGCACATAGAAAAAAGGTATAAATGCTTTTTACTTCTTAATTGCTTTTTTTAGCTCGCTAGATTTTTGTTTTCCAAGGATTGTTTTGGTTTAGTCTTGAATGCAAAAAACAAGGATAATATTAGGAATATACTGGAATAAAGAAATGTTATGCTGAAGCCATCCGAACTTTTTGCTTTCAATGTTGAGGTACCCTCATCAATCAAATTTGATACTTCCGATATTTCAGAATCAAATTTTTTTGTTATTCCTGGCTGCAAGGCTTTTGGAATATTCTTTAACCTATTAATTTTCTCCTGCCCAATTTTATTTAATATGTCTTCCTTGTGAGCGTCATGAGATTGCGTAGTTAGTTTTTCAACTGAATCAATCATTTCTTTTTTAGCAGTGGCACTTAGCGTTGCACTTGCTTGTATATCGTTTACAAACTCTTTCTTTCCCATACTGAAATTGATTTCGGACTGGTAATTCAAGACGGATACAAAGATTGCTATACCCAAGAGGACGCCTATTTGCCTTGACATATTGATAACACCAGAAGCAATGCCTATTTTTTCATCTTTTAAGTACCGCAGCGATCCTCCTATGAGTGCAGGGGCGCCACATCCCATAGCAATTCCGAGAATCATAAGAAATAATACTATTTGCATTTGACTAGAATTTGGAGTTATTGTTGATAGTAAAAAGTTTCCTCCTATAAATGCTAGCATTGAAATTATATTAAATTTCCTGTATCCGGCTTTTTTATAAAACATAGGAGTTATAATTGAAACAATCATGCAGGTTAGAGCCATGGAGCATATTGTTATTCCTGTCTTTAATGAGTTATATCCCAATATGTTATTCATGAAGTAATTTATTAGGAACATAGATGGAGCTAAGGCTAATCCAAGAAACATAACACATATTGTTGAATTCCTATAGTTTCTTTCGGTAAAAAGTTTTAGATCCAGCATCGGAGCTTTAACTCTTTTTTCAGTATAAAAGAATGCTGCCAGTAAAACTAAACTACCAGCAAACATGGAAATTATTGAAGGTGAACCTATTCCATAGTCGGTGGCTTTAATTAATGAAAATACAAGTAGGAACAGACCGGCGGTAAGCAAGAGGTTTCCCTTAAAATCAATTTTTTTAGATGTAGTTTCGTCGTAAGATTCTTTGATACAAAATAATGTAATTATAAATGCAGCTATACAAATTGGTACATTGATAAGGAAAATCCATTTCCAGCTTAAATATTGCGTTAAAAATCCGCCTACAGGACCTCCTAAAGATGCTGCAAAAGCAGAAGTGCCACCAAATGCAGCAGAAAGTAACGCATTTTTATTACTTCCGAATATATTTACTGCCATAGGTATGACTATAGGCGTCAATATTGCCGCACCGACACCTTGCAGAGCTCTAAAGAAAATCAGCATTCCTATTGAACTTGAGGTAGCACAGAATATGGAAGAAAGACAAAATATTATAATACCGTATAAAAAGAATTTTTTTCTTCCAAATTGATCTGCAATCTTGGATGCAGTAATCAACAAAACTCCTAAAGCTAAGGCGTATATGCTTGCTATCCAGCTTGTCGTCTTTATGGATGAATTCATATAGGCTCCAATGGTCGGTGAGGCAATGTTTACTATTGTGGAATCAATTTGAGAGATAAATGTACCCAATAAAATAGCAATAAATCCGAGAATATTTTTAGTTTTACTATTCATATTTAATCACCCTTAACATAATAATGTGAGCTCACATTCATATTATAACGCAAATTATCATGTTGTCAATATGAATATGAACTAATATTCATAAAAATATTGAAATTTTCTATCCAAAGATTATAATAATGATTAAATAAATAAAAAGTTGGTGAACGATATGGATAAAAAAACCAGGCTGCCAAAACAGAGGAGAGCTATTGAAAACAAGGCACTTTTGCTGGAAGCAGCTAAAAAATTGTTTACAGAAAAAGGTTATTTAAACACAAATTCAAATGAAATTGTTAAAGAGGCAGGAATTTCGATAGGTACATTTTATGCTTATTATAAAGACAAGAAAGAAGTATTTATGGAAATAATAGACGAGTACACAAGGGAATATAATATGAAACTTGAAGAAGCATTGAATTCAATTAGGAATGATAATGACAGGGATTATTTAAAAGCTATAATTTTGGCTACCATGGACATTAGTAAAAAGTACTATGGATTTGAAGATGAATTAATTGCGATGCGATATACAGATAATGATATTAAGCTTCAAAATGAAATAAATCAAAAATATATTATATCAAAAATCAAGGGGATGCTTAACAGGATGCATTTTAAGAATCAAAACCAGGATATAGCAGCATTCCTGCTCTTCTGCCTTGTAGACAATTTCAGCTATAATATCGTACACCAGTCTGATTTAGATGTGGATGCTTCTGTAGAACATTGTATAGATATGATTCTCAGTTATACCAAAACTTAAAAAGCCTTTTTCTTCATCAATTTGATGAATATGAAAATCAATGCTATCAAATATAAAAATATAATTCCGAAGTACAAAAGTATATCAATATTGCTGGATAGATCAATTGGTTTAAGATTTGAGGCAGTACTTATATTATTCATAGTGAAGTAAACCGGAGGCAACAGGTATATAATATATTTCAAAAAAGGAACAGCGGATATTAATGTACCCTGGATTATGGAAATAATAATGACTAGATACAAACCAAGCAGAGCAAGCCTTCTGTCCCGGATCAACCTTGTGTTGAATAGACATCCGATGGATGTTCCCAGAAGTCCCAAAGTTACATGACTTAAAAAACCCAGCAGTAAATCGGTACTATCAATAGGTCTCATAAATGCGTGTATTAATATCGGATATACTACTGCTATTAAGCTTAATAGCAATGTAATTACCCAAACAAAAACAATCTTGCATAGATAATAGATACTTTGGTTCCCGGAATGAAGGATGGTCAGCTGCTGCTGCACATTATCTTCTGTATCCAGAAAGCCCAAAGCCAGCCAGGCAGAAATGAAATAAACGAATATGGATGTTATAATATAGCTTCCCAATACATCGACAGGCTGGTCTACGTATATTCCAAGTAAAAATACAATAAACAGGAGTATTGGAACTATATATTTGTAAGACCGCAGGTAATCCCGGAACATATATAGAAAAAGGGATTTAATCATTTTTCCTCCTATAAAGAACCATTGATTATTGCTTATTGCATTAACACTCATTAACAGACTCAATGCTGCATTTCATATTAAGAAGATTGTAAATTATATTGTCGCATTTTTCTTTATCGCAAATTATGGTGCAGGACTGCCCTTCATACGAACAAGACAGGATACCTTCAAAGTCAGGCTTTTCGTGAACAAAATTTTCATTTGTACGAAATGTTATAGTCATAACAGGCTTCAGTCTGCTGCTCAGAACGTCGATTTTTTTGTTTCTTATTATGGCTACCCTATCAGCAAGTTTGTCGACAAGGAATTTTTCGTGACACGCAAGAACAATGCCCAATCCTTGCTTTTTGTATTTATGTAATAAATCAATAAAGCTTGCCTGGGAATCGGAGTCCTGACCGGATAGCGGTTCATCAAGCAGCAAAAGCTCGGGCTCGCTCAAAAGTGCTTGTATAACAGCAATTTTTTGGATTGAGCCCTTTGAAAGATATTTTATGTATGTATTCTGCATTGATGAAATGCTGAACATATCAAACAACTCAGATATTTTATCCTGAATATGAGCTTTTGAGAGACCTTGAATGCTTCCCATATAAGTCAAATACTCATTAGGAGTAAAATGGAGTTTTGGAAAATGCTCCGGAACGTAGCCTATTCTAAGCTTCTTTCTTTCTCCGGACAACAGCCTCTGCCCCGACGATAAGTTGCTCAAACCCGCAATTATTCTGAGCAAAGTGCTTTTTCCAGACCCGTTCTGACCTGTTAATGCCAATGTCTGCGCTTGCATGATTTTAAATTGTACATCTTCAAATACCACTTTTTTGCCAAAGCGTTTTGAAGCATTCCTTAATTCAATTAAAGTATCCATATATCCTCTGAATCCGGTTTATATAACAAGTTCCATATATTGCTACATTATATATCAAAAAATATCCCGGAGCAAATAATCGGAATGCTGTCATGCCATATTCTTGATTACCTAAATTCGAAGTATTATAATTGTAGATTATATCAAGATGTGGGATTTATTGATGCTTTTATGTGGAGGAAATATGAACACAACTGAACTTTTTACCGGTAAAACAGATAACTATGTAAAATTCAGACCTGCATATCCAGCGGAATTTATTCAATATCTCTTTAAGGAAGCAGGGATGTCAAAGGACAGTATAGTTGCGGACATAGGAGCGGGAACGGGGATATTGACAAAGCTTTTGTGCGGTAAAGTTAACAAAATTTATGCAGTCGAGCCAAATGAAGAAATGAGAACTGCCTGTATCAATAATTGCAGCGGAGAAAACGGTTTTGAAGCGGTTAACGGTACTGCAGAGGCTACGACATTGGCCGATGGAAGTGTGCAATTTATAACAGTAGCACAGGCCTTTCACTGGTTTGACAGGATAAAATGCAAAGTTGAGTTCCAGAGAATATTAAAACCAAATGGAAACGTAATACTTGTCTGGAACAGCCGGAACAAGGATGATGACCTAACAAAGGAGAACGATTTATTGTTCAGACGGTTATGCCCGGAATATAAGGGGTTTTCAGGAGGATGTGAACAAGACCCGCAGGCTTATGGGGATTTTTTCAAAGACGGGATATGCGAGTACAGGGTTTTCGACAACCCTCTCGAGTATACTCTTGAAGCCTTTATAGGAAGGGCTCTTTCAGCTTCTTATACACCTGGTGTAAATGATGATAGTTTTAAGGATTTTATAAAAGGGTTAACAGGTATTTTCAACAAATACAGCCGTGACGGAAAAGTTACAGTTTACTATAAGACCTACAGTTATAAAGGGAAGATATAACTATATATTATTAACAGCTTAAGATTTACGATAGATAACCTTTAGTTAATATAGAATCTATATTACATTACTTTGATAAAATTATGTTTTGTATTGCTCTTGAAAAATGGACAAATAAAAAATATAATATTGTCATCCGGAGGTAAAGGTTATGGATAAACTGGATTTGTTGCTTGATGAGATTAAAAGTTTCAAGAGCCAGGTTAATGAAAAATTTTCAGATATTGAAGACAAAATAAATTCCGGGTTTAGTTCGGTTGAAAAGAGACTTAACGGAATTGAGGAACAGGTTTTCAAGAATACTGAATCTATAGAGGAAGTTAAAAATAAAATAGATAAGCAGGAATTTGAGATAAAGGTAATTAAAGGCGGCAGGAATCAGCAGTAAAAATATTAAAGATATAAATTAAACTCCTTCATTAAAATAAAGAAGGAGTTTTTAATTTTATAGGATTAACAACAAAAAAGACAAGTGTCCTTAAAAGTTACATCCGTTTTTCATCGGTCTGAATTAATCATTTCAATTGTTAATTGATTTACAGTAACACATTGGCAGGTGTTCACATAATCTATTATTAGAACACACTATCCAGGAGGTATAATTATGGCTGATGAAAGATGCGGAGGATTCTTCGGTAATGCTACTATATTATTCTTTATACTTGTATTCTTACTGCTCTTCTGGGGATGCACAGGCCCAGCATGTAATACAGGCTGCTAAAGGTCAGAAAAAATTCTTTCATGCTGATTGAAAGAATGGTTGCGACCCTGAATAATACTTAAAGATTTACAGTAAAAATATAAATTACGGCAGTAAAATAGCCATCAAAGTCATTGGCGGTCTTCTATCATAAATAACTCCTATAATACTTTAAACAGCCTGATATGGTATTCATATACAGGCTGTTTTTCGTTTTTGTACTACTTGTTCCATGGCTTGAAATTCTGTATTTGGGAGAGTAATTTTCCCGGGTCACCATCAAAGCATATAGCCCTGTCATCTATATAAACCATCGCCGGGGGCTTATGAGTCACTACATCGTCCACTACTATATTATGAGATTCCAAATACTTTTTAACAGCTTCAATGCCTTTGTCTTCAACGCACCTTGTAGAAACAACAACCGCCTTGTATCCGGCTTTCCTTATATCATGAATTGCTTCAGATATGCCGTCGACAGGGGGATCGGGAATGTTGTCTATTCCCTTGAAGCCGCTTGTATATGAATTTATGACTCCGTCAAAATCAAAAACTACTGTAGGTTTAAATCTGCCCATTTGAGTTCCTCCGAAATAAATAACTGCATATAGCATTTTTCATTGTAATGCGATTTATACTTTGATAGCCATTTGACTGATTGAAAAAACAGCTTTACATTTGTACGCTGTTTTAGAAATTACCTCTTTTCCAACACCTTGATTATTTCTTCTTCCGGTAAAGGCTTGCTGAACAAATATCCTTGAATCTTATTGCATTCATGCTGAACTAAATAATCCAATTGTTCCGCTTTTTCAACCCCTTCAGCAACAACACACATTCCCATACTTTTACCTATTGTAATAATATGTCTTGTTAAATTCTCATTGCCATTATAAATATTATCTATAAAAGACTTATCTATTTTTAGTATTGATATGGGCAGCTGTTTTAAGTAACTTAGAGACGAGTATCCCTTCCCGAAATCATCCAATGCAATTCTTACCCCATATTCACTTAAGCTCTTCAATTTCATGTCAATAGCTTCATAGGACTCTATCAGTATGGTTTCCGTTATCTCCAATTCGAGATATTCAGGTGCAAGCTCGAAGGATTCTAATGTATCTATTACCAAGGCATTAAAATCAGACTGTAATAGCTGAAGTATGGAGATATTTATGGATATACTCAAATCTTTATATCCTTTATTGTGAAGTTTTTTTAAAAAGCAGCATGCGTTCCTTAAGACCCAGGTTCCCAAAGGAATGATCAAATGAGTATCTTCTGCAATTTTTATGAATTTCAGCGGAGAAATACTGCCTAATTCGGGACTGTTCCAACGTAACAAGGCTTCCATCCCTGTTATCTTATTCGAAACTAAATCCAATTGCGGTTGATAGTGTATATTAAATTCATTTCTACTTAAAGCCGTATGTAAATGCTTTTCTATATCAACCCTTTCTGTAAATGCTTGACTCATCAACTGGTCATATATCACATATCTGTTTTTACCTGCTTCTTTAGCCCGGTACATGGCAATGTCGGCATATTTCAGCAATTCTTCCACGGTTAGACCATGCTCAGGATATAAAACAATTCCAATGCTCAAACTGATATGCAGCGAATTATTCAATACTACAAATTCTTCCTTGAACCCGCCAAGTAAAAGTGACGCAAAATGCTTGACTTCTTCATGTGTTTTTATATTTTGATTAATAATAATGAATTCATCACCGCTTAGCCTGTAAAGAGTGCAATCTTCTTCCAATAACGAGGCCAGCCTTTCACTTACTTTAATAATGAATTGGTCACCGATTGCATGTCCCATTGTATCGTTTATGTACTTGAAATTATCCATATCCAGGAATAATAAAGCAGCACAATCTTTATTTGAGAAATCCTTGTTTGAGTATTCCAGTAAGGACAATTTATTAGGGAGTCCGGTCAGTGAATCGTTATATGCAAGATAATGCAGTTCCTCATGGGTTGCTGACAATTCCTGATAGCTTTCTATAAGCTCTCTTTCGGTATTTTTTATTCGTTTTAAAGTATTGAATATAAGGAAAAAAATCAGAGCAGCCGAGATAAGTACGTAGCACCAGCCTTTAATTATGCTTATTAAAAGCAACATATCCTTATCACTTATCAGCCATGATGCAATCCTGTCGGAGGACAAGATATACAGACAGCCTAATATAAAGTATATGGCTGCTATCTTTAATGAATTCTGTAAAGGATTAATTTCCGCCCCGTTTTCTTTATTTGATTTATTATTTGAACTATTAAGTAAATTCCGCATAGTTCCCCCATTTTTAACTAAATGAACGGCATAATTATAATTATAATTATTTTTACCACGGGATTTATTCAAATAAACAAAACAGATCAAATTTTTGTAAAATAATACATAAAATTCAGAGAGGCATAAAAAAACGGGTTTCCTGTCTGAAACCCTATTGATACCTACGATACTTACTTATTATTTTTATCAATTTTTTTCTTGTCTCTTTCTTCTATATTGTCGCTTGCATATTCCTTATTGAATGTTGATTTTTTTATAAAGCTTCCTATTTCCATATCGACTTTGCTAAATGGGTTCCAACCTTTCAAGTATAATTCCTCCCTTGTAAAATAAGATTAAACATTCCAAAAAGCAACTATTTCTTATATCCCTTTATTAAAGTTGCTAATACATGTGTGTCCACATTCTTTCTTGGTTTTATTTTGAGACAATATAACGAATTTTATTTTTCATATATTTGTATAGATAGGAATCAAATACTTATGCTACTAATAATTTAAGTTAACCCTTTTTAATTGATATAAACGATGTTACCCTGCTAAAACCGGAAAAAATCCAAAATTTTTTATTTTTTATAGTTGGATACACCATTTTTCCTGCTGCTCAATGTAAACAATCCAGATCTGACAATAGGTTTATGTACCCAGCTTGGTGGCCATACCGCCATTATCCCCCCTGCTTTCAAAATCCGATGCATTTCAGATAATAACTGATCCATCGGTAGCATCGGCGCTGGAATTACCCCAAGAATCAAAATCATATCCAGACTTTCGGAATCTAATTTAGTATCAAGTGCGTTACCTTTTATGACACTCACATTTTTTATGTTGGCTGTTTGAACCTTCTTTGTTACAGTCTCAACCGATGCAGGCAGAATATCCATAGCTACTAAACTACCCTTAGCCCCGAGTAATTCAGCTGCAGGCAAAGTAAAAAAACCAGTACCGCAGCCGATTTCTAAAACAGTTTGACCTTGCCGAATTTCAGTACCCATTAGAATCCGTGCAGGGCCAAAGAATTTATATCGCAAGCGGCTCTCCATAATGACTGACATAATTCGAATAAATATTTTCCCTATCCTAGTATTAGCTAGTGCTTCTGTGTTCATTCATATCACCTCAGTTAAGTATTTATATAAATCAGTATTGTCTATGACTTAATAATGACCACACGCCCATTATTGCTGTAAAGAAATTAATAGAACTGCGTAATTCCGCTTAAATGGTATTTCATTAATAATTCAACATTAGACTTGGCCCACTGATCATCCTTATAGTTTCGTGCTATTTCAAGCAATGCATTGACTGTATTCATTGCTGCAACTTTCATCAGAATTTGCAGCTTTTCTTTATCGCTTTCCGGCTTGAAATTTTTTAAAAAGTGCTCCGATAATTTGTTAATAAGCATGTCTTTGCAGTCTTCATACTTTGTTCCCTGGCTTTTGGAAAGTAAGATAATAAATTGTCTCCTATAATCGGATAATAACTCACAAAGCTTATTGGCCAGCAGGTTTATTTCCGATGGATTAAAAGTCTCGGAATCTCCGTGTCCGAAGGTTTCTTCCAATACATACCTCATATAATTAAATACAGGTGCAACTATGTTATAAAAAAGCTCCTCTTTACTCTGAAAATAATTATATAGGTTGCCTTTACTTACTCCAGCCTTTTCAATAATCCTTCTGGTAGATGCCTGTATGAATCCGGTATCAAAAAAAACTTCGGTTGCAGCCTCAATTATTCTGTTTTTTATTTCATCTTTTAAAATTTGCATTAAAGACCACCCGCCCGTTATTAGTTATTATATTATACCTTTTTCTTTTATTTGGCAATAGAAAAGGTGATAGTTAACAAAAGTTAAGGTTTAGTCTATAAAAAGATAGAAACGAAGAACTGTCCACAAATTGTACACCTAAAAGGGGTCACTCAAACCGTCCCCGCACTTCTAAAGGGTCTGGAGAAAATATCCTTAAGCCTTTTTAATTGAATACTATGCTTTATTTAGGAATATAGATAAGAGAATTACTTAATACATGTTCACTAGAAAATAAAAAGGCAAGGATGTGATATAGTTGAACATTTTTAAAAGAATTGGTTGCTTTTTGGGACACGATTGGGAAGAAAATGGATCTTTTTTCGAAGATAGGCATTATAGACAATGTAGAAGGTGCAATAAGATAGAAATTATGGAAAGATGTCCGTCGTGTGGCGGGCAAGGGAGTTGGAGAGAACAATGTCCACATTACGAAAAGCAATCATGTGGGGGGGATTATTGTCCATATTATGGTGATTGTATGATCCCAATAACTTGTGATAAATGCGGGGGAAGTGGCGAAATAATCTCATAGTATGAAAACAGCGGCTTACATATTATCTTACTGGTCGGAGTGGTGTTATAGTATTTTTGTAAAACCCAGCAAAATGAAGGGCTTGAAGACAATTAAAAAGCAGTATTCACTATACACTTAAACAGCCTGGCTACTTTCCCCAGTCAGGCTGTTTTACCTTTGTTCCTCTTTACTGTAATGTAAATACTTATGTCCTTTGCTTCCCCAAACATAAATCCATTCGTCAGATGTATGAGATTTATAAAATGGCGTTTCCCATTTAAACCCGGAACCTGTATAATACTTATCTGCCTGAGTTGCATATTCCGTTGGTACATAGAGCAGCCGCATGGATACATAATGGATTTTTTCGATATCTGAATAAAAGTCATTAAGTTGATTCGTTTTTTGATTAGAGTAATTACTATCCAGAACAACGATAAAACTTTTACTGCTTACATCAAACTCCTCAAGATATTTTAAATAATTATCTAATGAATACTCATATTGCTGCCAGGAATTCCATCTGTCAATACTGTTTTCCTTAATCATGTAAACCTTGCTGTTAGGAAAGGATTTTTTTATTTTATTGCTTATGTATTGTTCAAATTCATTGGAAATAATAGCCACAGGTATATTTTCTTTAATTTGTCCATTCTTTGGATAATAAGTAATATATGAAGATACATTTTTATGCTTTTTTTCAGTTGCCCAATATGTTACTCCTTCCGTATCTCCATCCGTCAAAGCTATTTCAAAATTATAACCAGGGTAATTGCTTTTTAAGTATGTTTTAATTTCATCCTCATACTTTTTATTATTATCAGAACACCCGAATATGCTAAGTAATATTATTCCCAAAATTAATAATACTGGCCACCTTTTCATAGAATCTCCCCATTAACAAACCTTTGTATCCATTTCAATACAGCAAAGTGGTTTTAATTGTTTCATATTTACAGCTTATCACAGAAACAGTAACTCAACTAGCTTTTTTATACAATGCTCCGCATTCCCCTTTAGCCTCGTGCCTTCCCAGGTTCAAATCCTCTCTTTATATAGAAAAGGTGACAGTTAACAAAAATTCTCAAAGGCTAATTAAGAGTGTGATATGGAATATCCTATATTTATTTAGGCTCGGGTGTTTGCGTTACATCCGAGTTTTGGAGTTTTAGAAGGGCTGTTACTTATAAAATAGATTCTGATTACACGAAATGTCATTTTATGTGTTAGATCTACAAAAATTTAAAGGGTGTTTCTCACCAAGGGAAGCGCCCTTATTTTGGTAGCATTAGAATTCATCATTAAGACTGCTATTAATTCTATTTTTTTTTAAAAGCTTAACATATGCAAAGTAGCCAATTAATGCTCCTAAAGTATTAAGAATGATATCATTAATATCGCTTGATCTTGATAATAATGAGTGGAATACATTACCTTCAATAAATTGTAAAACCTCGATGCTAAATGATAATAGTATTCCTGATAATATAGTTACCTTTAATCCTTTAAATTTTTCCCCCCAGAGTAGTGGGAATAAAAGACCAAATGGAATAAACATAGCTATATTTCCAAATACATTTATAAATATGTACTTATAGTATGATGCATATATAATTGTTTTGATTAAATCTTTAAATGGCACATAATTTATATTTGGCAATGAATAATATTTTTGTTTTGCCCAATATATACTTAGTGGTAGAAAAACAATTCCTGCAACAAATATTAGATATAAAGCGAACAAATTAATTATGAATTCATTCTTAATATCTATATTCCTTTTCCTAATTTTTTTAACAATAAGTATGACGACTCTAAATAGCACCCATACTGGAATTGCTCTTATTAGCCAATAACTCATTGTTATATGCATACCCTCTGGCATATGTATTTCTCCCTATATTAGTATTGATAATGGTTATAAATCATTTGAAGCACCCTTCTTTGGCATCTTGACACTTGTATTATTATTTTAACAAACTTATCCATAATGTTCTATGGAATAAAAATTTAAAAGCCAAATACTATTTTCATGTAATTGCAAATAAATTGATATCTTATTTTATGGAAAGCAGCGCTGTTGCACGCTAATTTTGTGGTTTATCTTGTATGCTCTGGCCGAATACCCAGATTTTTTCTTCACATTGGTTAGGTTAGTGATATAATTACATTGCTAAGCAAAATTTTTGGAGGTAAGTATGACTGATGAGAAGTTTCAGGAAATTATATTAGAACAATTGAAAAATCTGAGTAGCGGGCAGGAAGAATTAAAAAAAGGTCAAATTAATTTGTCTGACAGGTTAACATCTTTTGAAACCCAAACA
>JAUZPR010000043.1 GCA_030705825.1 Bacillota bacterium
ACACTTATGGATATGTGCATTAAAATGCCTACGAATGAAATTGAATTTTTAGAGGTATCTGGTGTAGGTAAAATGAAGCTGGAGGCTTATGGGAAAGAGTTCCTTGAAGTAATAAACAGCTCGGGAAATATCGAAATTTCTGAAACAATAGAGCCGGTTTTTGATTTAAGTGAGGCTTGTAAATATATAAAGGAGACTGTAGAGCTGTATGATGAACCGGTACCAATCAGTATATTTACAGATAGAATAAATGTATTACTTTTGCAGAAAGGCTTTAAAAATATATCGGCAAAAAAGGTAGCTGATTATTTGGTGCTTGAGGGATTTCTTCAAGTCGAAACAATTGATGGGAAAAATTCAAGAGTCGCTTCGGAAAAGGGTAGCGAAACAGGTATAACTACAATATTAAAAATGAGGCAAGACAATGAAAGCTATAAACAAAACTTTTATGACAGAACTGCGCAAAAGTTATTGGTTGAGAATATTGGAGACATATTGAAATTTGCTTTTAATGATTAAAAACAATAGAACCTGCTTTATTATATGGTCCAATATGATATAATTATCTGTACAGTGTTGGGGGCGGTAAAATGGGTAATGATGAAATACTTGTTACAATAAAAGACATGTTTGAAAAAAGCATGGATAAAATGGAGAAGAATTTTGATAAAAAGATAGATGAAGTAAAGGTGTATACTGGGACACTTGTAGAAGATCTGCGACGGGATGTTAGGGCTATAGCTGAAGGGCATAGTGTATTAGACAGGAAAATTGACAATTTACAGAAAGAGTTGGTTGAGACCAAGCAGGAATTGAAAGAGGAAATAAGCTTTTTGAAAAGGGATGTAAAGGGTTTAAAAGAGGATGTAAGTGTTTTAAAAGAGGATGTAAGCGGTTTGAAAAAGGATATGATCATAGTTAAGGATTATGTTATCGGTGTTGATACAAAGCTCAATGAACATGAAGTAATTTTAAATAGGGTAAAGTGAAGCTTAAACTAAGAGGAATATACCAGCTGTTAAACGGCTGGTTTTTTTATGGAAGTTTAATACGGATTTTGTTGCCATTTATATTATTGTGTGTTCATTTATAAACCTTTAAAACTTGTCAAATCAAGTAAATTTATGGTATATTTAGTTGGAAACTTTATAATTAATGGCCAACTTATAAAAATTCACATTTGTTGTTGAGGACAAAAATGGAAAAAACTTTAGGAACCAATAGATACATTGAATTGGACAGCCTTAGGGGTTTAGCAGCTCTGGCTGTTTTTTTCAGCCATATAGTATTGATTTTAAATTCAGGCACATTTATCGACTTGTTTCAGAATACACCTTTACATATCTTCTGGGATGGAGCAGCAGCTGTAGTCTTATTCTTTGTTCTAAGCGGCTTTGTTTTAACACTGCCATATATAAAGCAGCCGGATAAGCCCATCGAGTATTTACCTTTTTTGACGAGAAGAATATTCCGCATATATCCTGCTTATATAGCAGGTTTGGCGTTTGCTCTGGTACTTAAGATCTTTCTCTTTAATAAGGCAGGTATCAGTGGCTTCAGTTCTTTCATAAATCAATTCTGGGACTGGAAAACCAGTGAACTTACACTTGGAACCATAGTGAAGCACATTGTAATGATAGGCCCGAACTTCACTAGAGGCCAAATTGATCCTATAATTTGGTCGCTTATTGTTGAAATGAAAATTTCAATAATCCTTCCCATATTTATTTTTTTCATAAGAAGGATCAGACGTCTTTGGATAGGTGTCGTTACATTTGCAGTAGCTCTCGTTTTTTGTTATGCAAGCGGCAAATTCTTTCTAAAATTTTATCCTACTCTGACAGATGATGTTTTGGCTTATTTACCTATGTTTATCCTCGGAGGTTTATTAGCAAACTTTCATGCTATACTCATAGAAAACATAAAAAAACTATCACGAATATTAAGGATCATAATTCTTTGTGTAGGATTAATTTTATACTCAAGCAGGTTTAGTTTATACTTTTTAAATATAAATTACAGCAGTTATAATTATATTGTATCTATAGGAGTTGCAATTATCATTATTATTTCCATATCACATGTAAAGGCTGCAATGCTGTTAACACTAAAACCAATAAAGCTATTGGGGAAAATTTCGTACAGCTTTTACCTGTTCCATTTCCCAATTTTAATGACTTTCACGTCTTTAGTCTACTCAAAATTCCATTCGGTTGTCCTTGCATTCGCAATAAGCTTATTTATCAGCATATTGGTTTCATACACATCATATAAGCTTGTTGAAATGCCTTTCCAATTAGTTGGACGTTCACTATCCAAAAAAGTCAGCACATCAGGTTTATTTCGGTATGCCGATAAGGGCCATCAGCTAAATCAATAAAAAAAGTTTAGTTATTTGATCAAATGTAGATTAACAATTTGATAACCGCTTTTTTGTTTAAACCCTCTTAAAATGGATAAAATAAATCCATATGATTTTATACTATGCCAAAATACGGAGGGATGTATATATGAAACAATTTCTTGAAATCGAAAGCGTTTTCGCCAGGGAGATACTTGATTCCCGCGGTAATCCTACAGTCGAAGTTGAAGTAATAGTCGAAGGAGGATACATGGGAAGGGCAGCTGTTCCATCAGGCGCCTCTACAGGAGCTTTTGAAGCCATTGAACTTAGAGATGGAGATATGGATAGATACATGGGCAAGGGAGTCCTTAAGGCTGTAGAAAATGTAAATACAATTATCGCACCTGAAGTTGAAGGTATGAATGTATTTGATCAGGTAACAATTGATAATTTAATGATAAAACTTGATGGTACCCCTAATAAAGACAAGCTTGGAGCAAATGCCATACTCGGAGTTTCGCTTGCAGTTGCCAAGGCTGCTGCAGAAGCTGTTGGTTTAAGCCTGTATCAATACATAGGGGGAGTAAATGCAAAAATACTGCCTGTTCCTATGATGAATATTATTAACGGTGGAAAGCATGCGGATAACAGTGTAAATATTCAGGAATTCATGATTATGCCTGTTGGAGCCTGCTGTTTCAGAAACGCGCTGCAGATGTGTGCCGAGGTTTTCCACAACCTGAAAAAGGTTCTGGCAGGAAAGGGCTACAGTACAGCTGTGGGTGACGAGGGTGGTTTTGCACCTAATCTTAAAACCGATGAAGAGGCAATACAGGTCATTTTGGAAGCCGTGGAAAGAGCAGGATATGTTGCAGGTGACGATTTCAGGATTGCTATAGATGCGGCTGCTACTGAAATGTATCAGGATGACGGAACCTATTTATTCTGGAAGTCTGGTGCGAAAAAAACCAAAGAAGAAATGATCCAGTACTGGGAAGACCTTGTTAACAAATATCCCATTATTTCATTGGAAGACGGTGTGTCCGAAGAAGATTGGGAGGGCTGGAGAATGCTGACTGAAAAACTGGGCAACAAGATACAGCTTGTTGGTGACGATCTTTTTGTTACAAATACTGAAAGACTTAATAAAGGTATCAAAATGGGGGTTGCTAACTCGATACTAATAAAAGTCAACCAGATTGGTACGCTGACAGAAACTCTCGACGCAATTCAAACAGCCAACAGGGCAGGTTATACCGCTGTTGTTTCCCATAGATCCGGAGAAACTGAGGATGTAACTATTGCAGACATTGCCGTTGCCACAAATGCGGGACAGATCAAAACAGGAGCACCATCCAGGACCGACAGGGTAGCCAAGTACAACCAGCTCATAAGAATAGAAGAAGAGCTTGGGGATACAAGCCAATTCCTTGGCTTAAGGGCATGGTTCAATCTTAATAACAAATAAAAATTTAACAGTGTAAATAATTCGTTATTTAATAGCTTGTAATTTCTCCTCCTATATGTTACAATTTTACTTGTCAATTTTTTTGGAGGTGTTATCTTTGGGATTTTGGTCAGTTGTTGTAAATGTAGTGCATATTTTATTTGCCATATCAATTATAGTAATTGTTCTTCTCCAGTCTGGTAAGTCGGCTGGATTGTCCGGTTCAATTGCCGGTGGTGCCGAAACCTTTTTCGGAAAAAACAAAGGTAGGACGATAGATGCATTATTAAGCAAGTATACAGCATTTGCAGCGATCGCGTTCCTCATTACCTCTATAGTGTTGTACATTTTGATAGGTAAAGCATAAGAATTGGACGTATGGGGCTATGTAAATTTACATAGCCCTTTTTTGCATATCTAAAATACTTTTGTTATTATATATGATTTGTATGGGAGATGGTTTGTTAATGGATAGGGAACAGGCTCTGACCGAATTAAAAGCAAGAGTATTCAACAAAAATCTTTTAAAGCATTCCTATGCTGTTGAGGCAATAATGAAGGCTCTCGCGGTTTATTTTGATGAAGATGTGGAATTATGGGGTTTGTCCGGCCTTTTGCACGATATAGATTACGAAAAAACAGCTGACCAGCCGGAAAAGCATAGTGCTGTCGGTGCTGAAATCCTTGAGAGCCTGGGAGTTGACGACTCCGTGGTATACGCAGTTAAAGCTCACAACAGTATACATGGAATTGAAAGAAAGCGAAAGATTGACAAGGCTTTGTTTGCCGCTGACCCGATATCCGGGTTGATTACTGCTGCAGCGTTGATACTTCCTTCCAAAAAGCTTTCGGATGTTAGCACGGAATTTGTTGTCAAAAGGTTTTCGGAAAAAGGCTTTGCACGGGGTGCCAATAGGGAAAACATAATGGAATGTGATAAGCTGGGTTTAAGTCTTGAAAAATTCATTGAAATATCATTGGAAGCAATGAAAGGTATTTCAGAGGAATTAGGGTTATAAAAATAATAAAAATTGGTATAATAATGAAATGGGTCAATGCCCCTATTTTAATAGTATATCGGAATATCTTAACGGGCAATAGTGACAAAAACCATTATTGCTTTAAAAGAAGGAGATTTTATGGAAGAAAGAAAAGAAAAAATACTGGAATTTATAAAAGAGGATGCATATAAGCCGCTACTTTTTGAGGAACTGGCGGGAGTACTTGATGTACCTTCAAGTGATTTCGAATTGTTCCGGCAGGCGCTTGATGATCTCGAAGACCACGGACTTATTTTTAAAACGCATAGAAACAGGTACGGAGTGCCTGAAAGGATGAACCTCATAGTCGGAAGGCTTCAGGGCAATGAAAGAGGCTATGGTTTTGTTATACCGGATGATGAAGATGCCGATGATATTTTTATATCTGCCGATTCTCTCAACGGAGCAATGAACAACGACAGGGTCATAGCAAGAATCAGCAAAAAGGGCATTACCGACAAAAGGGCCGAAGGGGAAATAATAAGAATAATTCATAGAGCAAACAGTACTATAGTCGGTACTTTTGACAGCAGCAGGTATTTTGGTTTCGTTGTTCCGGATGATAAAAGGATATCAAGTGATGTTTTTATATCAAAGGATGAATTTAACGGTGCAAAACCCGGCCAGAAGGTTGTGGCTGAAATCCTGAAATGGCCTGAACAGAGAAGAAATGCAGAAGGTCGGATTATTGAGATACTTGGAGGTAAGGATGATGTAGGTACCGATATCCTTTCCATAATAAGGACTTACGACTTGAATGAAGAGTTCCCCGAAGAGGTTGTAAAACAGGCAGAAGCTTTTAAAGATATTGTATCTGAAGATATGACAAAGGGAAGGCGTAATTTAAGGAAGCTCCGCATGGTTACTATAGACGGTGAGGATGCCAAGGACCTGGATGATGCGGTTTCCGTAGAAAAAATGCCTGACGGTAATATCAGGCTTGGTGTACACATAGCTGATGTAAGCCATTATGTTACTGAGAATTCGCCTCTGGATACCGAGGCGCTGAAACGCGGTACCAGCGTTTACCTGGTTGACAGGGTAATACCAATGCTCCCGAGAAAGCTTTCAAATGGTATTTGCAGCCTGAATCCCAAGGTTGACAGATTGGCTTTTTCAGTATTTATGGATATAGATAATGCAGGGAAAGTATTGAATCATGAAATTTTCGAAAGTGTAATCAATATAGACGAAAGAATGACCTATACCAATGTTTATAAGATTCTTGTAGAAAAAGACCCCGAACTAATGGAAAGATATGATTATCTGCTGGGAGATTTCAAGCTTATGGAAGAGCTTGAAATCATACTAAGAAAGAAGCGTATGTCAAGGGGTGCAATAGACTTTGATTTCGAAGAGGCTAAAATCATATTGGACGAAAAGGGTAAGCCTCAGCAGATAAAAAGATATGAAATGACCATAGCAAACAAAATAATTGAAGAGTTCATGCTTGCCTGCAATGAAACTGTTGCCGAACATTTTTACTGGCTTAACGCACCTTTTGTATATAGAATTCATGAAGACCCCGATATGGAAAAAATTGAAGCCTTCAGCGAGTTCATACACAATTTCGGATACCATTTGAAGGGTGTAAGCAAAGTGCATCCTAGGGCATATCAGGAGCTTCTGGAGAAGATCAAGGGCTCCAAGGAAGAGCGTATAATAAGTACCGTAATGCTGAGGTCAATGTCGAAAGCCAGATACAGTTCCAAAAGCGAAGGACATTTCGGGCTTGCGGCAAATTATTACTGCCATTTTACATCACCGATACGCAGATATCCTGATCTGATAATCCATAGGATAATGAAGGAATATATCAATGGTAAAATGAATGACTCGAAGGAAGAAGTTCTTAACAAAAAGCTTCCCGACATTGCAAAGCATTGCTCCGACAGGGAGAGGGTGGCGGAAGTAGCCGAACGGGATACCGAAGATCTTAAAAAGACTGAATATATGAAAGCCTTTGAAGGAGAAGTATTTAAGGGGATAATCGCCAATGTTACATCCTTCGGTATGTTTGTCGAATTGGACAACACCATAGAAGGACTTGTTAAGATGAGCAACATGGAGGATGATTACTATATTTTCAATGACAAGCAGTATTGCCTTATAGGAGAAAGGACAAAAAAGACTTTCAGAATAGGGGATGCTGTAACTGTAAGGATTGCGCGTGCCGATATTCCCACACGTCAGATAGATTTCGTACTTGGAGAGCAGGAAAAGGAAGAAACAGAAGATACTGAGGGAACCAAGGAAATCTATTTAAGGAAGATCAAGGATGTAGATATGCAGGGAAAGCCGGCAAGAAAAAAGAAAAGTATAGACAGTAAAGTTAAGAGAAAAATAACCGGCCAAAAAAGAAGAAGGGTCTAATAGATGCTTATTGTCAGTGCCTGCCTTGCAGGAATAAACTGTAAATACAACGGTGGCAGCAGTACAAATTTAAAGGTCAGGGAATTGGTGTCAAGAGGGGAAGCAATACCGGTCTGTCCCGAACAATTGGGCGGATGCCCGACTCCAAGACCGGCGGCAGAAATTTTTAACAGTACTGGCGCAGATGTATTGGACGGTACGGGAAAAATAAAGAGGATAAACGGTGAAGACGCTGCCCCGGAGTTCATTAAAGGGGCTGAAGAGGTTTTGAATATAGCAAGGCTTGCAGGCTGCAGCAAAGCAATACTTAAATCAAAAAGCCCGTCCTGCGGCTGCGGAAACATATATGACGGTACTTTTTCAGGGAAATTGGTTCCCGGTAATGGTGTAACTGCTGAACTTCTTTTAAGAAATGGGATAGAGGTTCTTACCGAAAACGATATATAAAAAAAACCTCTCTTTTAGAGAGGTTTTTAGTCTTATTCTATCAAACTATGATTCCTTTGAGTTCTTCGCAGAATGCATCACAACTGTCGGTATGAACATCAACCCTGATTGGTTTGCTCAAATCAAGACTGAATATGCCCATTATTGATTTAGCATCTACTACATAACGGCCTGATGTCAAATCAACATCAAAGTCATATTTATTTACAATATTAACGAAATCCTTTACAGCATTGATAGATTTTAAAGAAACATTGAAAGATTTCATTACAAACGCCCCCTCAAAAATAAAATTAGCTTTTCTGGGATATTTATCCCTAAATTAATATTACCTTTTTTGCATTTTCTAGTCAATTATGATATTGTTAAAAAAACCATATAATTTATGAAATAAGTGGCTAGAATAGGCTTGAATACGCTGTTACAGGCGGGTCTTGTGCATAACTGACAAACTTTTAGACAAAAAATTAATTAAAATGTATATTATACTTAAATTCAGGCATTTGAATTAAAAATCAGGATACAGGAGTGCTTTTACAATATGAGCAAGGTAGCGTTTTATACACTTGGCTGCAAGGTTAATCAATACGAGACTGAAGCCATTTCAGGCATTTTTGAAAAAGCAGGCTATGATATCGTTGACTTTAGTGAACCGGCAGATGTATATGTGATAAATACATGTACCGTTACTAATTTAAGTGACCGTAAAAGCAGACAAATAATAAGAAGAGCAAAAAGCATCAATGAAAATTCCATAGTTATAGCTACAGGCTGCTATGCACAGACGTCCCCCCAAGAGGTGGCGGGAATACCTGGAGTAAATTTGGTTGTAGGCACTAAAGACAGGGCCAGGATAGTTGAATATGTTTCACAGCTTGAAACGGGTAAAGAGCAAATCAATGCGGTTGATAACATAATGAAAGCACGTATTTACGAAGAATTAAAGGTTAATGCATATAAAGGGCATACCAGAGCCTTCCTGAAGATCCAGGAAGGCTGCAGCCAATTTTGCGCATACTGCATCATTCCATATGCCAGAGGGCCGATAAGAAGCAGACTCCCGGAGGATGTTATCGAGGAGGTAGGAAGACTTGCTCAAAACGGCTTTAAGGAAGTTGTTCTTACAGGGATACATGTTGCTTCTTATGGAAAGGATCTGGGGACTACATCTCTTTTGGATATGATACAAAGGGTAAATGAAGTTGAAGGTATTGAACGGATAAGACTTGGATCGGTAGAACCCAGTACAATCACCGAAGAATTTGTCAATGCAGCCAAAAGACTTGAAAAATTATGTCCTCATTTTCACTTGTCTCTGCAAAGCGGCTGTGATCAAACTTTAAAAAGAATGAATAGAAAGTATACTACCGGGGAATATATGCAGGTTGTGGAAAGAATAAGAAATAATATTCAGGATGCTGCGCTTACGACGGATGTTATAGTGGGTTTTCCCGGTGAAACAGAAGAAGAGTTTGAACAGACTCATGATTTCCTGAAACGGGTTGAATTTTCCAAGATGCATATATTCAAATTTTCACCAAGAAAGGGTACACCTGCAGCCACATTTGAAAAACAGGTCTCACCTGAAGTTAAGGAAGTGAGAAGTCAAAGGCTTATAGAGCTTTCGGATAAATTTACTAAAAGCTTCAATTTGAATCATCTGGGAAGAACTATGCCTGTTCTTTATGAACAGGAAGTAAAAGGAATGAAGGGTTATATGGAGGGACTTACAAAAAATTATATACAGGTTGTAAGTAAAGGCTCTGTCGAATTAAAAGGGAAAATAGTTGATACATTTTTAGAAAAAACACAAGAAAATATTGTAATTGGTAAAACTATTAACAGGGAGACGCTGTAAAAACAGTACAAAATGTAGATATAAATTGTTTATATGTCGTAAAATATTGTCTATACAAGCTTGTCCTTTATTTTCATATGTTGCATAAATTAACCGCTTATATTACTATAATTATATATGATTGTTTTTATAACTGATGACGGTGAATCCGACAGGTTCTGTTCTTTCGACTGGAGTGTGATTGCATATGAAGAACAACGAGACAATGATGTTCAATGTAGAAAAGGAAAAGAAAAATGAGGCCAAGGAAATTTTGACAACTGTATATCAAGCATTGAAAGAAAAAGGATACAATCCAATAAATCAGATTGTAGGGTACATACTCTCAGGAGATCCTACATATATAACAAGTTATAACAATGCAAGAGCAGTTATCAGAAGACTTGAAAGAGATGAACTGCTTGAGGAGATCGTAAGGAATTATCTGGAAAAGTGACAATGCAATTTGCTTCCGGGAACATGCCGTAAAAATGTTTTGGCTGCAAAGCAGTAGAAATTTGTGCTTTTTAGCCCATATAACGAATGGAACATTTTGTGGTATGGTTCCTTTTTTATTTAATCAAATTCTAATACGGAAAGAAAAATAGAGGCGTAAAATGGAATATATAAAACTAGGCAAGAGCGGGCTTACGGTATCCAGACTCTGTTTCGGAGCCTTGATCATCGGACCCCTTCAGGCAAACCTCTCGGTGGAGGAAGGTGCCGGAGTAATTGCTAAAGCACTTGAGTCAGGTGTTAGTTTTATTGACACTGCGGAAATATACGAAACCTATGCCCATATCCGGGAAGGTATAAAAAAATCCGGTATCAGGCCTGTAATTGCGACCAAGTCTTATGCCTATACGGCTGAGGGGGCCAGGCAAAGCCTTGAAAAGGCAAGAAAAGAACTGGATACGGATGTAATCGATATATTTCTGATGCATGAACAGGAAAGTGAACACACTTTAAGGGGTCACCGGGAAGCACTTGAATACTATATCAGCCAAAAGGAAAAAGGGATTATAAAGGCTGTAGGAATCTCCACCCACCATGTACAGGCAGTAAAGGCATGTCTTGATATGGAAGAAATAGATGTAATACATCCGATAATAAATAAAGATGGTATAGGAATATGTGACGGGACGGTTCAAGATATGCTGGATGCGGTGAAAAAGGCATATGAACGCGGTAAGGGTATATACGGTATGAAACCCCTTGGGGGAGGCAATCTTTTGAGATCCTACAGGGAATGCATGGATTTTGTTCTTGGAATCCCGTTTGTACATTCAATTGCAATGGGTATGCAGTGCAAGGAAGAGGTAATAATGAATGTAAATACCTTTAATGGAACAGACACCTCCGAAGAAATTACTTCAAAACTTGATATGATGCCCAGAAAATTATTTATAAGCGATTGGTGTGAAGGCTGCGGCAAATGTGTTGAAAGATGCGGGCAAGGGGCTCTTAAAATAGTTGAGGGTAAAGCCAGGGTATCAAAGGAAAAATGTGTTCTATGTGGGTACTGCGGAGGAGTATGCCCGGTATTTGCAATAAAGGTCTGTTAAGGAAGGAAACTATGAGGATACTTGGAATTGATTACGGTGATAGCAGAATAGGCCTGGCTTTGAGTGATCCTTTCGGATGGACGGCTCAGGGAATTGATACACTTAGCTGTAAGAATGGGCTTGAAAATGCAGTCAAGGAGATTGTTAGAATTGTAAGCGAAAATAAGGTAGAGAAGATTGTTATAGGACTGCCTAAAAACATGAACGGTACTTTGGGCCCGCGGGGTGAAAAAACTCAGGCTTTTGCAGAAAAGATTGCACAAAGGACCGGTATCGAAGTTGTTGCATGGGATGAAAGGCTGACTACTGTTGCTGCAAACAGAACCATGCACGAAATGGGAACTAAAACTTCAAAAAAGAAGGGATTGGTAGACCGTATAGCAGCAGTGTATATTTTACAGGGATACCTTGATAGTATAAAATAAATTGCATAAAGAAAAACTAATGAGAATGGCTGTTGATTCAAAGTTGGAAAGTTGATTAAATAAGGACAAAAGTGGTAAAATTAATAATAACTGAAGGATTAATTTATTTGGATTACAAACGGGAAATTATTTATTTGGTTAAAAAAGATAAAATATGCAAAATCTATATATTACAAAAAACATATAAATTAATTAATCCCGAAATTATGCAAGATTCCCAAGTATATGATATAATAAAAATTCATTATGCTAAGAGGAGGTTTTAAGATGACTGAAGAAAGAGATGATATAATCGTATTGGTGGATGAGGACGGACAGGAAGTGGAATTCGAACTTGTCGACAATATAGAGATGAATGATAACGAATATGTTGTATTAATGCCGCTTGAAGAAGAGTCTGCTGAAGAAGATGAAGTTGATGAAGTGGTAATTTTAAAAATAGAACATAATTCAGATGATGAAGACTCTTTTGTAACAATTGAAGATGAAGAGGAATTAAACTCGGTTTTCGAAGAATTTAACAGAAGAATGGAAGAAGAATACGACCTGGATAACGATGAAGAGTAATATTTGACAAAACAGCCTGCCATATATTTATGGCAGGCTTTTTACCTGATAAGGCAAAGAATTAATGCTATTATTCAACCTGTCTTTTCAAAAGCTGTTTTTGCTGTTCAAATATGAACTTGATTACCAAATCCTGTCCCCTGTCTGTTATCTCGGCAAAGTGCAGTCCGGTTTCAAATTTTTTATCCTTGGAAGTATCTATTTCGTCAATTCTCATTACTTTGCAGATGGTTCTTATATAAGAACTGCCTTCCAATAGTAAAACCAACTCAAGGGTTGCATCTTTCGAAATTTTCTCATCGCTTACTATACATGAACCGGAACCGCTTATATTTCTTGTAAGAGCCTTTATATAATTGGATTCCAATGTTTTTTTATCTATGTCTTTTCTTATTTCCAAACGGAGATAATCATCAGTTTCAGTATCTGGACAGACCCTGAAATAAGCCGGAATATTACAATCCAACCTGAAGTATTTTCTCCTCTGGATTTTTTCAAATTCTCCGGTAACTTTGATTTGAAAGGATAATATATTATCCTTCTTATCCTTTGCTACTATTAAAGCAGGGAAACTCATCAAGCCCCATCTTTTATGAAAGAAAAAAATACGTGCATTTGCACCGGTAGGTACAAATATTACTCGCGACTCATAAATAGGGGCAGCTATGATTATATTTTCATCATCGACAATATCCAAAAGCTGGCTGATATATGTCCTGCCTATTTTCTCTCCGAGGTTATTGACCAGCTCAAGTTCAAGCTTGGTTCCGATGCTCATGTCTTTAGTGTTCATTAATGATACTCCATATAGAAAGTATTACTTTCTGCTGATATGAGGTTATATCAATTAAATTATATATTTTTTTAAAATAATAGTCTATATATTAAGAGCTTTCATTTCGCTTTAAGTAATCAAGGCAAAAATTTTAACAGAAAATTATAAAAATTACCCTATGTTTTCCCCGATTGTATATTTTTGCAATATATATTTAGTTTAATTTATTCCATTTACTTTGGCTTACAGTATAGTAAAATTAACCATAACACAATAAATAATGTACCTGCTCTTTGATTTTCAAGATTAAGAATATGGAGAACATGGTTTTATATAATCAAATTATAAAAAAGGAGAAGAGGGTGGAATTGTTGAAGGGAATTAGAAGTATTTTCATCAAGGCTTTAGTTTGTATAATGATAATATCATCACTGGCAGCATGCCAGAGCGGGAATAACAGTAAACAAACCAGTACTTCAGTCAATGCGGTTACAAGCAGCCCAAAAAGCTCAACTGAAATTACCTCCACTGGCTCAGGCCAGACAATTGACCAGAAGGTCAGTGATTTGCTTGCAAAGATGACTTTGGACGAAAAAGTAGGACAAATGATGCAGCCAACAAGAGACAGACTTCCAGCAAGTGATATTAAGAAATATTTTATTGGTTCGGTTTTAAGCGGAGGCGGTTCTCATCCTGGTAACAACACCAAGGAAGATTGGATCCAGATGTGTACCGATTACCAGAATGCCGCCAAATCTACTCGCCTGGGAATACCTATAATTTATGGAATAGATGCAGTACATGGACATAATACCATTTACGGCGCGGTTGTATTTCCTCAAAACATTGGATTGGGGGCAGCTCAGGATCCCGAATTGATGACAGAGATAGGAAATGTTACTGCCCAGGAAATGATAACCAGCGGGGTAAACTGGGACTTTGGACCCTGTATTGCTGTTGCAAGGGATGAAAGATGGGGAAGAACATATGAAAGCTACAGTGAAAGTCCCGATATTGTAAGTTCCATGTGCGCACCGTTTATAAAGGCTCTGCAGGCTAATGGAATAACAGCTTGCGCCAAGCATTATGTGGCAGACGGCGGTGCCATGTTCGGGGTAGCCGGAAACAAGTACCCCATAGATCAGGGAAATGCGGTAATATCTGAAGACGAACTTAGAAAGATACACCTTCCGGGCTATGAAGCTGCTATAAAAGCCGGTGCTAAAACAATAATGGCATCCTTCAGCAGCTGGAACGGCGTGAAAATGCATGAGAATAAGTATCTTATAACCGATGTCCTTAAAGGTGAACTTGGATTTAAAGGCTTTGTTGTTTCCGACTACGAAGCAGTTCACCAGCTTAAGGAAGGCAACCTGTCCAATCAGGTAATTGCCTGCATTAATTCCGGTGTCGACATGCTTATGGAGCCTAATCATTGGAAAGAGATAATCGGAATAATAAAAGATGCAGTGAATAGCGGCAAGATTTCAAAAGCAAGATTGGATGATGCGGTAGCAAGAATACTTAAAGTTAAGTTTGAAATGGGTCTTTTTGAAAATCCGTTAGGCGATCAGAAGCTTGCGGCAGGCGATTTCGGAGAAGAAAAGAACCGCGAAGTTGCACAAAAAGCCGTAAGGGAATCGCTTGTACTTCTTAAAAATCAGAAGAATGTACTTCCTTTAAAGAAAAATGCAAAAATATTTGTCGCAGGACCTGCTGCCAATAATGTAGGTATACAGTGCGGCGGCTGGACCAAAACCTGGCAGGGAGGCATGGATAAAAACGGGAGCAAGTGGATGGAGGGTACAACAATTTTGGAAGGTTTCCAGAACATGGCCAAAGAAAATGGCGGTACAATCATCACCGATCCTAATAAAGCAAAGGATGCTGATGTAACAGTACTTGTAATAGGTGAAAAGCCTTATGCCGAATATGAAGGTGACGATTCAAAGCTGGATCTTTACAATGGCATGGCACTGCCTGAAAACAAAAAGGCTATTGATGAAGCAAAAGCTGCCGGTAAACCTATAGTTACAATTCTTATCTCGGGCAGACCAAGGATAGTAACTAATGAAATTAACAGCTGGGATGCCTTTGTTGCGGCATGGCTGCCGGGTACAGAAGGTGCGGCAATTACCGATGTGTTGTATGGGGATTATGACTTTACAGGCAAATTATCCTTTACATGGCCCAAGAGTGTGGGTCAGCTGCCTATCAACGTCGACGCCATGAATGGCAAGGATCCATTGTTCCCATTTGGATTCGGACTGAAAATGAAAAAATAAGCATTAAAATAATAATGGCGGTCTAAATTGACCGGGCATTATTTAAATAAGCAACGGGCAGATTTTTTCTGCCCGTTTTTTTCTATTTTGTAATTTAATGAAATAACATTATTTAATTAATGTTTAGATGGGTCTCCTCGGATATTGGAATGAAGAAATATTCTTACAAAAGTGTAAGGTTGTTTAAACGTAATCCGATGGATAAAACTCCAATACAGTTTATAATAGAATTATAAGTAAAACCAATATGTTTTCGGGGGAGACAATTATGGAAAAAAAGATGTCTGTTATGGGAATAGGTCATAAAGCCGGAGCTGTTATACTTTTATATCTGGTTGTAGTTTTTGGATTGGGCAGGATATTTTCACCTTTTTTCAGAATTACCGGCACACATTATAATACATTGCTGATTACAGGTATTATATTAATTGTTGTTGGCTTTGCCACAAATCTTGCAGCTGCATTTACAATGCTTAAGGCACATAAAAACGGTAAACTTGCCACGAAGGGTCTATATGCGGTTTTTTTGAATCCGATGTACACATTGCAGTTGTTTATAACTGTTCCGGGGCTGACTTTGCTTTTTAATTCCTGGATTGTACTTACGACTATCATTGCTGCTATAATAACGATAAAGGTATTTGTAAAGGAAGAGGAAAAATATCTTGAGAACACGTTCGGCGATGAGTACAGAGAATATAGGAAAAGGGTATTGATAAAGTTTTAATAAATATTATGATATTATTGAAGAAATTAACTCGGGAGGTTTTTTCGTTGGAATGCAGACCCGGATGTGCAGCCTGCTGCATAGCAGTATCCATATCTTCACCCATACCCGGAATGCCTGAAGGCAAACCCGCTGGTATAAGGTGTATACAGTTGACTCCTGACAATAAATGCAAAATATTCGGGAAACCGGAGAGGCCTCGTGTATGTACCAGTCTGATGCCGTCCAAGGAAATGTGCGGAAACTCGTCCGGACATGCCATGGATTATCTGGCTGAGCTTGAAAAGCTGACTGAGCCGGTTCAGATATAGCTACTTCCATTGCATTTTCAGTTTTGATATGTTATCTTTTCCTTAATCACTCTAACAGGAATAATAGGAGCTGCTGTATGTATAAATGTATAATATTTGATGTTGACGGAACACTTATAGACACTGAAGAGGCAGTATTCAAGTCTTACCAGAGGGTTATATTTGAAGAGCTCGGGGAATATGCAAGTGAAGCAATGCTGTTATCAGGTTATGGAATTCCCACAGAAAAAGCACTTGAGATCTATGGATTAAAAAATATAGAAGAAGCAGCAACGAAATATTATGGGTATCTGATTGAAAACCTTAAAGAAGTAAAGCCTTTTCCGGGTGTAGGGAAAATACTGGATGCAATAAGAGAAAGAGGAATTCTGACTGGGATAGTTACCTCCCGTAATAAACTGGAGGTTGAAAAAGATTCAAACCTTCAGGAGCTTAAAGGATACTTCAACTATGTGGTTTGTTCGGAGGATACCATAAAACATAAGCCTGAAGGTGAACCGCTTCTTAAGTTCCTGGAACTATCAGGAGCATCGGCTGGAAATGCTATATATATCGGAGATACCTGCTTTGATTACATGTGCGCAAAAAACGCAGGAATACCATTTGCACTTGCGCTATGGGGTGCAAAGAACACAGATGGGATAGAGGCTGAGTATCTGTTTGAAAGACCTGAGGATATACTGAGAATCCTTTAAATCAAAGCTTAGAATCTTCCAAGTAAATATTTATATATTAAAAACCTGAATGAGCCTGTTTTTTTTCTGGTCTCTTCCATCAGATGGCTGTAAAATTCAGCTACGTATTGCCTGTCGGATACACTTGCTTCAGACCTGCTGTATCTTGAAACTGAGAAAATGTTACTTACCTTTCTGAAACTGTATTCGTCCGGGAAATTGTATGAAGCATCTATCCGCTCGGAGTACTGCTGCGGTGTCTCTCCTGCCAATACAGGCATACCCTGGACCGAAAAGATATTTACATAATATTTGTACAGCATGAGTATGCTCTTATCCGGCTTAAGGTTTATCCATCTGGTCTGCTTTATACTTCGTCTCTTATTGTTGTACAATATGACTATAATAAAAATCATGGCTGCCGAAATTATTATAATTATATAAAAAGGAATCTTCACTGTGCTTTTTAATGAAGGAGTAACAGCTGCTGTTGGAACAGACTGAGGTTTGGGCGTTTCTTGTTTTATATTGAACTGTTCAAGTGATTTCATATAGTCAGTATAGGAAGAATCGTCTGCAAAGTTACTGCTTACAGTACCTGTAGGTGTTTTCCTGTTATAAAATGCAGAGGTGAAAGGTGCAGTGGGTTCGAAGGAGACCCAGCCGTAGCCTTCAAAATACACTTCTACCCAGGCGTGGGCTTGCTCATTAGTAATTTTATAAGTAGTTCCCTTACTTGGAGAGGATGGGGTTATATAACCTTCCACATATCTGGCCGGAATGCCCAGGCATCTAACCAAAACCGCCATAGAGGTTGCATAATAAGTGCAATAACCTTCTTTGCCTTCAAAAAGAAAATAGTCGACAAAATCCTTTCCATGAGGAGTCGGTTTGGGAGAAAGCGTATAAGGGTAGTTTTTGGAAAGGTAGCTTTCTATTGCCTTAACCTTGTCATAGTTTGTCTTTGCTTTGGAGGTTATTGATTCTGCAAGCTGCATGACTCTGTCCGGAAGCTTTACAGGGAGTTGCAGGTATTTTGCATATATTTCGTTCAAATCTTCAAAAGTCGTTTTTAACCTCTGCACATTACGGTTTGAATTAGCTGTATTGCTTGGAATTGAAATTGTATAATGTGTCATACTGCGGTTGGGTATAATATTTATGCCGTTCCTTCCGGAATACCTTACTCCCGATCCCTGATAGGAGTTGTAGTAATAGCCTATAGTACTTCTCCTCAAAGTATTTATAAAGTTCATATCATCATTTGAAGGTATAAATGCATCCACAGTGTATTTAAAATTCTTTCCCAAAGCCGTGTTGGAGAGAAGCGAGGCATTGGTATCCATCTGTACTTTAATCTGTTT
The DNA here is from genome assembly GCA_030705825.1 of Bacillota bacterium. Taxonomy (GTDB): domain Bacteria; phylum Bacillota; class Clostridia; order Acetivibrionales; family JANLFN01; genus JAUZPR01. Next base: position 18,182 of record JAUZPR010000043.1, read on the forward strand.
GTTGTTCAATAGATTTATGTTCTCTGCATTTAGCGGAGCAAAGATGGTTTTTGTTTTAACATTCTCAAAAGTAACTGATATTTTATTATGGTAAATAGCGTTATCCAATCCGACTGTAACCATCATTATGTTTGAGTCTGAGTCTTGCTGAATATACTGGTAGTTTGGAATGTTCATCCGCATATCTTCATTATCGGTCTGAAGCCTGTTCAGATCCTGTACAGGGGACTTATCACCCGTGTTGACCCAGTTTATACCTGTATAATCGTCCCAGGAGGCTCCTCTTAGATATACTCTTTTGGGAGAATCTACCTCCATAACAAGAGTTTTATCGGGCCTTACCCTGCCGCCCAGAGAATTAGCACCGCCGAATCCTGATCCCGAGATGGAAAACCCGCCGGGTGCAATATAAAAGTTATATAAACGTGTAACATAACTTGCTGCAGCATTGACCTTATCATCCAGCCAGTTCCACGACATGGGCGTTTGTTTTGCAGGTATCAGCATGCTTGTCAGTAAAATAAATGCACAAATAACCGCCGAGCAGACAGTGAACATAGTTTGGCTTGCGTTTACAACCTTAAGCTTTGAACTGTTTTTGATATAAACATGTCTCAAGTAATAGACAAAGACCAAAAAAGCGAATATATAAAAGGCTGTGATACTTTCAAATATGTTGTATATCCACTGTGAAGCAAAAATTGCCGCACCAAGAGCCATTATTACGTAAAAATTAAATTTTTTGAAGGTAAAGAAATATACAAATAGTGTAACGGCAGCACACAAGGCAACAAGTACATATATTGAATAGGTTCTGTTATAGGCAAATGGTCCGCTTATAAAATGGGTAAACCAAAAAAGGAATTTATCCCACCCAAGGGAGATTTTATCCATAAGATGGTTTAAGTAAGTATATAACAGACCACATAGTATTAAAGCGGCCAGAATGATAACAGTCAGTCTGAAGGTAAATTTGCTGAAGAATATAACAGAATACAATGCAATAAAGACCGAAATTAGCAAAAATATTACAGGAGGTTTAAAGGGAAAATTCAGCGAGGTAGACAATGCATGAATGAAACTGAAGCTCATAAAAAATACAAATATTAAATTTATAAATATATCTGATTTTTTTGATTGCATTTTCTCCTGCCTCCTTTTCGTTTAATGATGCATTATTACAGTGCCAGCTTCTCGAGAGCTGCCCCTGTTTCCTGCCCTGGTTCCAGAGTGCAGACGCGAATACCGGAAGACCGGAGTGAATTAATAAGGCCTTCTTTTTCGGTATTTTCGGTTGTCTGAACAGCTGAAGGGGTGTATACAAGCTTTGGGTTATGCCCGGAGCACTTGAAATTATACAGCTGTTTGAATATAGATTGGTTAATGTTTGATGTAAACAGGATAATATTTGAATTATCTCTTACATTTAATACGTTTGTTCCAAGTAAATGTTCACAACCAACAGCCGAATTGAATTCTATTCCGGATAATATTTTATACATATCATTAAATTTCGGAGAGCTTTCGGCTTTTAAAACAACTTCCTTACCGGAATTAAATACAAGGCTGACGGGAGCATTATTTGAAATATAGTGATATAGCACTGAAACCAATGACTCGATCAGCTTGTCTTCAATCTTGATATTTTCTTTTAAAGAATAATTATTCTTCATCAGGTCCAATGCAAGTACTGCTTTTGTTTCAATAGATTTGTGATAGTTTTTTACTATGATTTCAGAGGTCTTGGCGGTCAGCTTCCAGTGTATTTTCTTTAAAGGGTCACCCATTGCGTATTTCCTGACATCCGACATGACAAGCATATCTTCAGAGGGTTTATTTACTGAAAAGGATGACTCCTCAGAATAACTTTCCTTTTTTTTGGCACTTTTAAAGGTTAAGACTCTGGGACATACTGTAACTACCGTACTTGCTTTCTTTTTTCTTTTGATTTTGATTAATCCCAGCAGGTCGGTAAATTCAACCGAATTTACACCTATAGTATAGCAGCCCCGATAATTGCAGTCCAAATCCAAAAAAAGGTCTTTTTTAGTGAATGGATATAATGAAAAGACCAAAGTATCCTGATTATATTCAGAAAAAAGGTCCGTTCCAAACAGGTTCATCTTAATAAAGGGGTGAAATAAAAAGCACTTATTGCTTGTTTTAATTGTCAGCCTTAACTTGGTGCCTTTGATAATGAACTCCTTATCTGTTTCAAGAGTAAAATTAAAACTCAGGCAGACAAGTATGGTATACAGGAAAGAAATACAGGGAAGCAGCAATAAGGAATAGAAGAGAATATACGGTACATCTCCTCCGTAATAGTAAACGAATATGAATGACAACAACAACATTAAAATATATAAAAACCTATTTGATCTCATCGTAATCCACCATTGGAACTCTTGTATTTTCAATTATTGAGTTTATGATGTCGGCAGGGGATATATTTTTGAGTTCTGATTCCTGAGTTTGAATTATTCTGTGATGAAGTACGGGTACTGACATTTTTTTAATGTCATCGGGGAGTACATAATCCCTTCCGCTATATAAAGCCCACGCCTGGGCAGCCCTGAACAGGGACAAAGAACCTCTGGGGCTTGCGCCAAGTGAAACATGAGGGTGCAGTCTTGTTTTACCAACCAGTTCAGCTATATACAAGTTCAGGCTTTTATCCACATGAACTGATTTTACTTTTTCCTGCAGCTGAATTATTATATTGCTGTCAACTATAGGCCGAATTTCCTCTAGAGGACTTACATACTGATATCTGGAAATAATCTGGCTTTCTTCAGCTACAGTGGGGTATCCCATGGAAATTTTCATAAAGAACCTGTCTATCTGCGCTTCAGGAAGCGGATATGTACCGAGATATTCTACAGAATTCTGTGTCGCAAGCACCATAAATGGCTTTGGCAGAGGATATGTTATACCGTCAACTGTTACCTGATTTTCTTCCATAACTTCCAACAAGCTTGATTGTGTCTTGGGAGAAGTTCTGTTTATTTCATCTGCAAGAATCAGCTGGCTCATAATTGAACCGGGTTTATATTCAAAATCGCCCGTTTTTTGATTGTAAATGGAGAACCCTGTAATATCTGACGGAAGTATGTCCGGATTGAACTGTATCCTTTTAAAGGTGGCGCTTATCGATTTGGCAAAGGCTGATGCCAGACTTGTTTTCCCTACTCCCGGAGTGTCTTCAATCAAGACGTGCCCCCCGCACAGGAGAGTTATCAAAACCTTTTCAATAGCATCTCTTTTTCCTACAAGGACCTTCTCAACATTTTCAACTATTCCATTAAGTGTTTTATGCAAGTCGTCCATATTTTTCACCCTGCTCATTTCTTGTTTGTATATTCCCAATGCTCTTAGGCAAAAAGCATTCAAATGTAATTTCTATATTACATAATTATATACTTATAGAATAAATCTACAACTTGATATTTGACCAAAAGTGCATGGATTAATCAAAATTAAAAATTTATTCACAATTTGCCGTACATTTATTTTGTAATATTATTGGTCTTAATTGGGCTTTTTGGTATAATTTAAAACGATATTCCGTTTATGTTTTTCGGTTTTTGCATTAAATCAAGTTAATGAATATTTTTAAATTTATAGAAATGTGGTGGGTAATAATGAAGTTTTCAAAACGTATGGACGGATTGGATTCTGCTATATTTTCAGTATTGGATGACAAAAAAAGGGAACTTTATGATAAAGGTATGGAGGTTATAAACCTCAGTGTAGGAACACCCGATATGCCGCCGGCATCCCACATACTTAAGACTCTTTCGCAGGAGGCGGGTAAAGCTGCAAATTACATATATGCATTAAGTGAGCTGCCGGAGCTTATAGATGCTGTAATTGCATGGTATTCAAGAAGATATGGTGTAGAACTTCTAAAGGATGAAGTTTTATCAATGTCGGGCTCACAGGATGGGTTGACACATATAGCCCTGACTCTTGCAGATCCGGGAGATTTAGTCATGGTTCCTGATCCGGGTTATCCAATTTTCAGTGTGGGGCCATCCCTTTCATGTGCGATCCTATATAAAATTCCTCTGCTAAAAGAGAACTCGTTCCTTATGGATTTTGATAAAATAGCTCCTGATATTGCCCATCAAACCAGGCTTATCATAGTTTCATATCCTAACAATCCTGTTACGGCGATTGCTCCGCCTGAGTTTTATGAAAAGCTTGTATGGTTTGCCAAAAAATATGATATTGCAGTTGTACATGATAATGCGTACAGTGAACTTGTATATGACGGTAACAGAGGAGGAAGCTTCTTAAGCATACCCGGCGCAAAAGAGGTGGGTATCGAATTCAATTCACTTTCAAAATCCTACAATATTCCCGGATGCAGAATTTCCTTCGCACTAGGGAACAAGGATATGATAAAGCAACTTAAAACACTGAAATCACATATCGACTACGGGGTTTTCCTTCCTGTACAAAAAGCCGCCATTGCTGCACTCACAGGCCCCCAGGACTGTGTAGTCGAAACTGTGGCGACTTATCAGAGAAGACGTGATGTTTTAATTGACAGTTTTCAGAAAATCGGCTGGTCAATTCCCAAAAATCCCGGTACCATGTTTGTTTGGGCACCAATTCCCGATAATTACAGCTCTTCGGTAGAATTTACACTTGATCTTATGGAGAAGACCGGAGTTATAGTTGTACCAGGCAGCAGCTTCGGCGAAAGAGGAGAAGGATATGTCCGCCTCGCATTGGTACAGCCCGAAGACAAGATCATAAAAGCTTCCCGGCTGATAAATCAAAGCGGGATATTTAAGTAATTAATTAAGCATCCGCCTTATAGTATGACATATTACATGTACATACTTGTCGTTTATTGCAAATAAATAACACAATTAAAAATATTTGATTTAAAAAATGCATTAATGATGTATAATTATACTGAATTTAACCTGGGGGGAAAATATATGGAAAAAAACAGTATACTTACAAAAAACGAATTTGAAGCCAATAGGGTAGCAGCTAAGGTAATGCTGGGCACTATCCTATTTGTCGCACTTGTGTTTGTTCTTGATGCATTAAAAATATTTGTTGCTCCGCTTGATACCATGAGTATCGCACTTGCCATTGCCACAGTCCTGTTGATAATTCCTTCATTTATAGTATTTATCCTTAAGCTTGAAGGATGGTGGATAAAATATGTAACGGTGGCAGCAGCTACTTTGATGGTAGCCTCTTTAAATATGTTTCTTTCATTCCATGTCATCCTGCTGTATGTTTACTCGATTGCTATAGCCAGCCTGTTTTTTTCCAGGAGATTAAGCTGGTTTGCGGTTCTATTATCCCTGGTTGCTATATCCATCAGCTCTATGCTGAGTTTACATGTTAACGGACTGGTAGACAAAAACCTTCCTAATACACATGATATGCTGCTATATGGAATAGGTCCAAGATCAATTGAACTTGTTGCTCTTACATTGATATTTATCCTGCTTTCCAAAAGAACAAGAAAAATGCTTAATAATGTTATGGGGGCTGAAGAACAGAAAAATCTGTTGGACAAAACACTTTCAATAACGCAGAAGGCCAATGAAGTTTCGGTTGTCCTTGCAGACTCGTCAAGTCAGCTTTCACAAGTAACCGAGCACACTACAAAATCAAACGAACAGATAGCTGAAAACACAAGCAGAATTGCCACTGGATCGGAAAACACCATCACACTAGTTAATGATGCGGTTAATGCAGTGACCAATATTTCATCCAGTCTTAACAAGATAGCCCAGGAAACACAATTGATAGCAAACGTTTCACTGAATCTGGAAGAGCTGACTAAGACAAACGGTACTATTATGGAAGATGCTGCAAACCAAATGCATGCTATAAATGATACTACTGCTGAAAGTAAGGAAATAATATTCCGGCTTGGTGAAAGGTCAAATGAAATAGGGAAAATTGTTGAAGTTATTTCAAGCATATCTTCGCAGACAAACCTTTTGGCTCTTAACGCAGCCATAGAGTCTGCCAGGGCAGGAGAACAGGGTAAGGGCTTTGCAGTAGTAGCTGAAGAAATAAGGCAGCTGGCTGAACAGTCTCAGAAGGCTACAAGACATATTGATACACTCATGAAAGAAGTTCTTGAGGATACGAAAAAAGCCGTAGACGCAATGGACAAGGATTCAAAGACTGTATCAAACGGTATTGAAGTAATAAACGAAGCTGTCAGATCATTTGAAAAGGTAAGCGTAGCCAGCAGAGAAATGGATAGGAAAGTTCAGGGAGTAAACAGTGTTACTGCTGAGGTTGCCGGTGACAGTGAAAAAGTAGTTAATTATGTTCAAAGTATCAGGGATATAAATTTAAAGAATCTTTCTGAAATTCAAAATATCGCTGCTGCAACCGAACAGCAGCTGGCTGCCATGCAGGAGGTAACAGCTTCTGTTGATGGTATTGACAGAATATCACACGAACTTCTTGACGTGGTAAAAGGGTAATAGAATTTCTAAATAAATTACGGCAGCTGAAATGTCTAATTTACAGCTGCCGTTTTTATTTTTTATAGATAGGTTTATTGTACATAAGACAGGGGATTTCTGATTTTAGCTTCGTTCCAGCGTTTATAAAGCACTGTAAGGCCAATAATACCTATGATTATTTGTCCTGCCAGAACAGAATGGACTAATGGAAGAAAGCTGATAACAAAGGGCAGACCGTCCCACAGGCCGTGTAAAAGTATAACTGTAACATATGCTCCGGCAACACGACGGTTTATAATAAACCTGTCGGCATGGCTTTCCCGGAACAAGACACTTGAAAGTATGGCAGTCCAGGTACCATGTCCTACAGGTGAAGCCACTCCGCGCAGCAGGGTTATGAATACTGTGTAGGAGAGACTTCCTCCGCTCTGTAAAAAAGCCGTAAATGCATATCCGGTACTTTCAAATGCAGCAAAGCCCATTCCTGCAGCAGA
>JAUZPR010000044.1 GCA_030705825.1 Bacillota bacterium
AAGGGACTTCACCGGAGGCCAAGCTTTGAAGCTATATAAAGCTATCAGGGAAAATGCCATCGTAACGTCTTCGGCAAGATTATACGAGGTTCTGTAAATAGAAAAACCGTTCCTGCAGATTTTTTAACAAGAACGGTTGATTTTTATATTCTATTTCATAAAGCTGATTATTATGTTTGCTATTCCGATATACAGCGCGCATTGACCTATTGCCGCTCCGAGATTGTTCTGTTCGTAAACTTCCTTCCAAAGCTTTACCTTAACTATTAATGAGAAGATGATCTTGAAAACGACTGTGAAAATCCCGAACAATGCCAGGCTTATGGCTGATACTGTCAACAGCTCCGGGAAATTGAAATCAACCTGAAGAGATACCGCACTGCCCAGCATTAATTCTACTGCGAAAATATATCCCAGGAAATCAGCGCCTGCAGCTATGTTGTTGTCTATGAAAATCTCCTTCATAAGGGACGTCTTTTTTCTTATTATCAAACAATAGGCTATGAAGGCTACAAGTGTGAAAACAAGTATACTTGAAAGCTTCAAAAGTGAAGTTGTGAAATCTGAAGAGAAGTCCAGGAATTTTATAATACTTACAAAAATAAGGGAAAAGGTGATTGAATATAATGCTGCAGATATGTTTTTCTGAACATATATTTCATTATTGAGGCTCACTTTTCCTCCCTCATCGGTCAGCTTTACGGATTTTACAAAGGCACCGGTAAGAAGCCTTAGTATTGTAAATATTACTATGTAAATTACTGCATACAACAGGCAGTACAAAAGGTCGCAGAATATATTGTCGCTGGCTGAGTCCTCAATTGCTTTTGCCGCAAGATAAAGGGTAGGAAAAATGAATGCACCTATGAATTCAAACCAGGCTGCAGCATTATCCTTTTCAAACAGAGAATCCTTCAGGTTTATTGAACGGAGAACGACATACCTGTATAACCCCCAGCCCAGTACAAAACTGACAAGAACTACGGCAAAGGTGAACATGGAGTCATCCATAATAAATTTAAATATTGAGGTCAAATCCATTTTATATTCCTCCTAAATATGAAATAATAAAAATCAATTATTCTTCAGATGTCTGATAAAACTTGTAAAAAACCTCTTCAAGCATTTCTCCTGTGAATATCCGGAACATTCCATTTTCCTTCCACATTTCTATATTAAGGTACTTGGTGATACCGTCTTCATCCCTTTGATAATCCCAGGTTGTGACATCAACTGTCTTTTCAATCTGGTCGGATTCTATGTCATAAACCTTTGCGGCTCCATAGGTGCCGTCTATTCTATCTTCACATTCAGGTAGCGTGCATCTTATATATTCATCTCCTTGAGGTGTCGTAAGATACAGCTGTCCGGCTACATCTATGAAGTCTTCGGAAAATGGAATAGTATCAGTCATACTGTAAAGGTATGTCTCATACTGAATTCCTCCCGAAGGGAATACCTCAAATACATATTCGCTTCCGTCTACCTTGGAATATATTAAATATCTGGTCAGCTGAAGATCCCCGAAGGTAAATTCAATAAGCTTTTTAAACCTGAACAGGCCGGCGTCCTTTAATTCTCCTATATTAAACTCTATAACCGAGCTCCCGGTTACGTTGAGAGGGTTGAATACTTTTGTTATTTCTTTGTTGTGGTTGCTTTTCCAGTTAAACATATTAATTACCTTTCACGGGCAGATATGGAATCTGCCCCTACGTTTATCCTGCCCTATTACCTAATCGGGCGAGCCAATGTCTAGCCCCTACGTAATAATTGTCCAATATCAATTCTCAATTAATAAATCCCGCTTCTTGACGGTCTTTTATATTTCGGTCTGGATACATGTCTTGCAACCAATACCAATCCAATGGCTATGGCACCAATGCATATAAGTATGATCAATACGCTGGAACCGCTGCCCTGGTACCTGTTAGTGTAATACAGGCTGTCGAGATGGGCCTGTTCATAATCATTTGAAAATTGGAGGTCGTAATCCACATTCGGATCCACATAATTTGGGTCACGCTGTATGTTCTGCGCCTGCATTGCTGCAATTGCCTGCTGCCTTTGGGCAAATTCCACCGAATCAAAGTACTGCTGGTAGGCCATTATTTCCAGCCAGTGATGGTACCAGAACAAATCTGATGCCCTCATAAGAAACCAGAGATCCCAGGGGCCTACAAAGGCTGAGCCGTATGAAAGGGGACCCCCGAAATAAAACGTATTTATATGAATCCTTACAGGATTGGAATACTCGAAAGAGGATACTCTCTGAGGCCTGGAACCCATAGCATCTTCAAAATTCATTCTGTTGTTGTAACTATAGCTTCTGTTCATTGTAGAGTCGTAGACCTTTTTCTGATCGGTATTCAGGTTTTGCTTATAGGATTTATAATTCATTTTTGAGGTTTGCTGCTTGTAATAATCCTGCATATAAGATGACTTTTTGGTGCTTTTAGAAGATGTTTTAGCACTTCCTGTTGAATATGAACCAGGCATACTTCTTGATGAAGATGCCGAAGCTGATTTCTTGGATGAAGAAGACCCAGAATAACCGCTGCTTTTGGAAGAGGACGAGCTCTTCGATTTACTTGAACTGCTTTTAGAAGTGGACTTAGGTACACTCCTGGAAGACGAACCGCGGTATCCTGACGAGTGTGAGGAATAAGACCTGGAACGTCCGCCCGAAAAGCCCCTGGCATCTACAGTTCCTATCTGTGCTAAAATAAAAACCAATATTAAAAAAACGGCAAGTATTTTTTGTTTCAACTTACTACCCCCAGTTAAACAATAGACTGCGTTATTCTTTAACAAATACCTTGATGGCTTTATTTAAAAATCTTATGGATAGAGGAAGGCCGGGGCCTTTTTCTCCGTCAACAGTTGTAGGTATTTCATTTTCGGAGTTCACAATACAGGTTTTGGCTTTCAGCGCGGTTACATTTTTATTGTTAAGCCAATCATTAGCCAGCACCTTGAAAAACATTCCTGCTAAATCTATATGCGAACAATTTTTAACTATAACTATATCCATAAGCCCATCAGACAGATCGGCTTCCTTTATCAGATTTGAAAATCCTGCTCCGTGCTTTCCGTTCAATACCAGGAAAAGCAGAGCGTCCTCCTCTATCTTCTTATTCTCGGTTTGCAGCTCCAGCCTGAACGGTTTTATGTTTGTGACCTCACTCAAGGCTTTGAGATAATATGCAAAAGACCCGAAATTCTTTTTAAGTTCATTGTTAGTGCTGAAGGATACACTGACAAAAATGCCACCTGCACATGTACTTAAGAAATAGCTGTTTTCATTTACTACACCTACATCTATTTCTGCCAGCTTTCCGCTGAGTATTACATCCAGACACGGGTCAAGCTTTGCTGGTATATCCAGGCTTCTGGCCAGATCATTGCATGTACCTGCAGGTATAATTCCGATAGGAATCCTTATATCGTTCTTCAGAAGAATACTGACAATACTGTTTAAAGTACCGTCACCGCCTGAAGCTATAATAAACGAGTAATCATTATTCATAAGAACCTGCGGAAGCCTTTCCCAGCCTTCATCATAAAGCCTGTATGGCTGAAGAAGTATTCCGTGCTCCTGAAAACGAGCCAGTATGTGGTTTAGATTTTGTGGTATGCTGCGGTTGCCCGACATGGTATTGTAAACTAAAATTGCCTTTTGCATATGACCTCCATATTTATATATAAAAATTCACAGTGTTAAAAGCTGTGTTAAAAAACTTGCTATTAAGCCAAGCTGAAATAAATTACGTTTCAATAAATCAAAAGTCTGATACAAAATCACTCGGGTACTATAATGCTCAAACCCTGGGGAATTATCTCGAAGCAGGCTTCCTTAACCCTCAGAATTTCACCGTCAAGATTCAATATGATATATTCGTCGCACTTTATTTCTATTTTTTTTCCTTTATAAAAGCTTACTCCTTCAATGCCGCCGTGTTTGCCTTTTATGAATTTTGAAAAGAACATAAGTATTTTAAATATATGCATCTTACTGATAAGGCATATATCAAGTATTCCGTCATCAAGCCGGGCTTCAGGGACCGGCATCATTCCGCCGCCGTAGTATTTTCCGTTTGCAACGGCTACCAGAAGAGACCTTTGTTCAATCGGTTCTCCATCAATAAGTATTCTAAGGTTATAGCTTTTAAACCTTAAAAGAGTTAACAGCACTCCCAGAATATAAGCCAGTTTTCCGCTTATCAGCGGCAGCTTTTTAGTCTTTACAGTATTATAAACCACTTCAGCGTCAAAACCCATTGAGGATATATTTGCAAAATATTTATCGTTGACTTTGGCAAGATCTATGAGCTTTTCTTTACCATGAATAGTTTTATGTATGAGGTTATGTATGTCTTTATCAGAACTGATGCTTTTAATAAAATCATTACCCGAACCGCACGGAATAACTGCAAGCGAACTGTCACTTCCTGCAATTCCATTTAAGACCTCGTTCAGAGTTCCGTCTCCGCCAAGAGAGTATATCCTGTAACTGCCGTTTTGCGCATAGCGACGGACTATCTCGGTAGCATGTCCGGGCTTTTCAGTAATTTCTATGGTATAATCCTCACAAGTTTCCTTAAAAGCCTGCTTTATCTCAGCTATGAGATTCAATGCTTTTCCCTTGCCGGCAGCAGGGTTGACAATAAATAAATGTTTCATTTTGACCCCGGTACTCTCTAAATTTTCGGGATAATTTAACGGCTGCGTTTACTTGAAATAAAATCAGTAATAAAAGGCTTAAACTGTTTTGCAAGGTCCATCGAACCAAGCTCATCCAGGTTCAGCCACTTAAAGCTGTCATGCTCGGGACTCAATATCACTTCAATTGAAGATGAAACGCCCTCCATTATCAGGTAAGCAATCATCTTATCAGGGGATTCAGATTGAGCAGCTCCCGCCACCTTCAACATTGTTACGGTTAAGCCAGTTTCTTCTGCAACTTCTCTTGTCAGCGCTTTATCGAAGTTCTCGCAGGGTTCTATTTTTCCACCCGGCATTTCCCACTTTCCGGCATTGTATTTTGAGATTGAAGATCTGCGAAGCAACAGATATTTGTCTTCATCATTTTTTATCAAAACTTTAACTGACAGAGCAAATGGCTTTGCCGGCATTAATAATCCTCCCTGATATAAGGGCAGAGTTTTCCAAAACCCTGCTAATGTCTTTCGGTGAAATAACATAGCACCTTATGTATTTCTAACAATTATACCATAAAAAATTGATATATTTAACTCAACTTTAACACTTGTCTAATATTTGCAGTAAGATATAAAACTTGTCCCTTTATTGATGTTTCTCTATTTTAAGGAATAGTGCCAAACTTTTACTTTTAATATTGTATTCGTAATATGATATTGGTATAATATAGATATTAAAATGATATCAATTCTAGTAAAGAGTCGGGAGGTTGTTTTATGAGTGAATCAGGAATAGTAGAGATAGAAAAGAAGGTATTTCCGGGCTTTTACATGTTTTTTGTCGATGTAGTCCTGTTTTTGGTTGCAATAGCAGCATTTATAGCAGGAGCTCTCAATGCACATGATGGTGGTTCGGTAATGAGTACGGCCAGTATAATCGGTGGTATTGCCCTGTTTGTTGTTTGGTGCTTTTTTACACCAGGTTTCTTTGTCTTACAGCCTAATGAAGCAGCGGCTCTGATACTTTTCGGGGAATACAAGGGCAGTGTAAGAAAATCCGGATGGCATTGGGCTAATCCTTTCTTTATCAAGAGAAAAATATCAATGCGTACAAGAAATTTGAACGGCGAAAAACTTAAGGTAAATGACGAGATGGGTAATCCTATAGAAATTGCCGCAGTAGTGGTATGGAAAGTTAACGACACTGCAAAGGCATTGTTTGATGTGGAGAATTACATGGATTATGTTAGAGTACAGAGTGAATCTTCACTAAGGCATCTGGCAGGTTTATACCCTTATGACATAACCGAGGATCACCAGGAGGTTTCGTTAAGAGGAAGTGCAAATGAGGTATCGGAAGCTTTGAAAAATGAACTTCAGCAGACTCTTGATAAAGCGGGAGTAATTATCGAAGCCGCAAGATTAAGCCACCTTGCTTATGCACCTGAAATTGCTGCAGCAATGCTTCAGCGCCAGCAGGCTACGGCCATCATTGCAGCGCGTCAGAAGATAGTAGAAGGTGCTGTAGGAATGGTACAAATGGCACTTAATAAATTGAATGAAAAGGATATCATCCAACTTGATGAAGAACGGAAAGCAGCTATGATAAGCAATTTGTTGGTTGTATTGTGTGGTGAGAGGGCAGCGCAACCTATAGTAAATACGGGTACACTTTATACTTAAGACTGGAAAGCGTGGTTGATGATGGCTGAAAAGAAAAATGTGCTTCTTAGGCTTAACCCGCAGCTTTATGAAGAAATCAACAAATGGGCGGAGGAAGAGTTCCGTTCTGTGAACGGACAGATAGAGTACCTGTTGAATGAGGCTGTTAAGAAGAGAATTAAAGCAGGGCACGGAAGACATGAGAATGATGATAGCTAAAAAAAGGCTGATACATAATTTTTGTATCAGCCTTTTTGTTTAACCCTCACCCCTCTCCCACATCAGGAGAGGGGTATTGTGAAAATCAAGCTTAATTTTATTGCACCGGTTTATATTCGTAGGTCACTGTACTGCCCTTAACCGTTACCAGCATGTACTTCAGGGAACTTGCCGTAGAAAGGGGTGCTGACGAATCAAGGCCTGCAACCGATATATATTTTATTCCACTGTCCATATAGCTTGTATTGCTGCTTCCCTTATAGAAAACCCAAACGTTCTTTCCTGTCTGCTGTTGGAAATCTGAAAGTGTCTGCTTGAAAAGCTTTGCTTCCTGGCTGTCGCTGAAGCTTGAAGGTGTATTTCCAAGGAACAGGAACACATTACTGCTGTTTACCGCTGAAAGCTTTTGCTGCAGCCAATGCCATTGTTCCGTGCTTGCTGCTCTTAAACCGTTATTGCTCATATCCAGCTGGATAAGGCTGCTGTTCTTGTAGTCAACCGATTTATAGCCTGTATTTGTAGAAACAAAAGGTGTTTTAATAAGCTTGGTGAAATCGTGCTTGTTGTTTCCTACAACAGCTGCCGCATCCAAGTAGTTGTTTATTTTTGAGGCTAATCCCGAAAGAAGCGTATTTTCAAATGCATTCTTCGGATCCCTGGATTGTCCGAATACGGCAAATCTGAAGGAATCGGAGGATGGTGTATAAACTGCCGTACTTTTATTTGCATCATCTTTGTAACCCGTATCCTGAGGCAGGTTGGAAACTGCAGGGAAGGATGATGTGGTTGCACTTAGATCATCAAGGTAAATACTGCCTGAATCGGATACCGGCGATACCTGTGCCAGATACAATCTTGTCAGCCTTGCAGGTGAGCTTATACCACTTAAGGATACCTCTACATATTTCCAGCCGGTCCAATCCATGTTTTTGGTAAAATAAACCGAATGTGACTTGTTATTGGAATCATATACCTCAGCACTCAACCAGTTTGATGTTGGATGTGTATTATATACCCAAAGCCCCAGCTTTGTTGTGTTTGAATCCAGCTTCATACCGTTGTTGGGAAGTACCATATATGCCGCCCTTGTTCCATTTGTGTTTGTAAAATCATAGGTAAGCTTTCCGGAAGTATTTCCTGAATGCTGCTGCTCGCCGGATATTGTATAGCTCCCTCCAACAGTTGCAGGATAGGAAAGAAATGTACCGTTTGCTGCTACAAAACTATCTTTGACTGTAGACTTTTCAACTGCAATGGATACAGCACAGTATGCATGGGTATTTCCAACCGATGCGTCAATGTACCCGGTTCCATTTGCTGTAGCTGTGAAGGTTCCCTTAGTTATTACGCCTACATTTCCTTTAACCGACCAGTTAACGTCGGAGGGATAAATTTCAGCAGTATAACCGCTTTTGTTTTTAGCAGTCAGAGTTATTGTATGAGTACCTCCATTAGCCATTTTCAGGGACTTATCGCTGAGCGAAAGCTGTACAGGTGCACTGAGCGAATTAATGTCAATCTGGCTGGATATATTTCCTATACTTACGGTTACCTTTCCGGTGCCTACAGATTTGGCTGTCAGTGTGCTGCCCGAAAAGCTGCCTTGTATACCAGATACGCTCCATTTGACTGTACTTGGATCTATCGATATCGGGTTTAGATATTTATCATAACCCCTTACTGTAAATTTCCTGGTTGTATTTACAAAAACATTTGAATCGTTGGTATCAATTACAACTCCTGCCAGATCAGACGGAGGAGCAATTGAAAATATCCCTATAGCCGTTGAAACGCCTCTCTGGTAACCGTCTGAAGGACTGTTTACCAAAGAAAGGCTGTTGGTTCCCGGTGTGCGTTCTACCATTGTCGTTGAACCGCCGCCGTCAAGATTCATTGCATTATAGGCTCCCAGATCCAGCATAAGCTGGGCAAGCTGATATTGTGACATGCCGATACTGCTGTTCTGCCTGCCGTCCACCGTAACAAGTATAAGCTGTTTGCCGTCCTTTGAGCTTCCTACTGCTGTACGGGGCTGAAGACCTGGTATATTGAACGAGAATGTCGAAGGTATCTGCCCGTCCCTAACAAGGATTGCGCTGCCGGTAACCGCCATCTTCATGTCACTCCAGACAGGGCTGGTGGATATGTCCAATGTGACTTCATCACCTATTTGAAAGTTCTGAATAATGAACTGTCCCCCGGTTTTCCTGGTAACAACGACATATCCGTTTTGGGGAATTTGGGTCTGGGGCTGGCCCTGGCGGATATCTACAACTTTTCCCTGATCTACCACCATTTCAACCACATCAGGCATGGAAGCCGAGGCACCTACCGAAGAACCGTTCCATCTTCTATCAAATATTGTGAAGTCGGTAAAATTGGAATTACTGAATTTGTCATACTGGTTTATGACTTTCATTTGACCATTTGGAGCCATAAGTGTAATATCAGTTTTCCAGTAATCAAATAAAACCTGGTTCAGATTATTTATCGAGAAGGTAGCCATTGAATCGTTATACCTGTTGTAATCATTAGAAGCTGTAATAATTTGTCCATTCTGTACGATTGGACCGTCGGGGTAGCCGGCCGTAGAATCTCCCAGCCAATTAAAAAATCCGCCGTTTACGGCTGCTACAGCTCCATTGTTTTGAGCCATTGACTTAACTGAAGAAAGTGCTTTTATTGAGTTGGGGCTTGTCATAGTATCAAGCTTTATGTACGGGTTGGAAAGATCAACCCTTAAAACGTTTATGTTTACCCAGCCATTGTCTGTAAACCTGTTTATGCTTTCATGGGTAACACCTGAGGTTATAGCCTCGGAAGTTCTGGTTTCGTGAATAATACTTGAATCTGCCAAAGCAGTATTGCATGCAAGCAGAAATATCATAACCGCCGTCATTACAACTGCAATTAGTTTTCTCATATGTTTCATTATTTTCCTCATCCTCACCATTGGTCTATTTTTGAGCGTTTGACCGCCCCGAATATATTGCTTTTAATATCTTTTGTATCCTTGCTCATACTCCAAATCAAATCCTTGATATATTGGCGCTTGGTCTTGCCGTTCACAGTGCATGGGCTTGGTACCGGGACAATTCCGCTTGATTTGATGAAGCTTTTTATCTCTTTTTCCTCTGTATAAATAAGGGGCCTGATCATATAAAGTTCTTTCCGGTCCAGATAGGTTACAGGGGAAAAGGTATGTATCCGTCCTTCATAGAAAAGGCTTAGAAGCAGGGTTTCGATAACGTCGTCACGGTGATGGGCAAGGGCTATCTTGTTACAGTTAAGTTTTTTTGCAGTATTATGCAGAGCCCCGCGTCTAAGGTTTGCACAAAGAGAACACGGATTTTCCTCCTGCCTTTCTTCAAAAACGATCTTGCCTATCAGAGTTTCCTCGATGGTATAATTGACTCCCAGCTCTGAGCACAATTTTTTAACCGGTGCAAGGTCAAACTCACCTATGCCCATTGTAAGGGTAACCGCTTCCAGCTCGAATTTTACCGGATAAAATTCTTGAAGGCTGCTCAATGCAATCAACAGGGTCAGACTGTCTTTACCGCCAGATACTCCAACTGCAATTCTGTCGCCTTCCCTTATCATGTCATAGTCCTGAATAGCTCTTCGTACTTGTCCTAAAATTCTTTTTATATGCAACACCTCGATTATTTAATGATGTAGTTTACATAATACGCTCCGGTGCATGAAATAAAAAGCTTGAGGTGTAATTCCTCTTGCTTTTATACAAGCCTGTTATTTTAAAAGATATGTACGAATTTACCACATTGTGTATGAAGTACAATTTTAATCTAATTTTATTATAAGGCAAGCATATACCTGTATCAAGTTACTATAGTGTTACATTTTATTTACATTTTGTAACCTGGGGTTATGGACTACCTTACAGGACTGCAATAGGATCATTGGCAGCGGGAGCCTTTACACCGATATCATCGTATTTTTTATTTGAGTTGGACTATATTTTTGTAAATTTTGTTCCATATTTATAAACAATCCAAAAATATCTTATTGAATTCATCAAAAATATGTAGTACAATATGTATCGTCTCTTGAAAATGGATTACGGGGTGTAGCGCAGTTGGTAGCGCACGTGGTTTGGGACCATGGGGCCGGAAGTTCGAGTCTTCTCACCCCGACCAGAGACGAAACAAGGGTTTGCACAATGTGCAGACCCTTTGTTTTTTTGTGTCAAATCAATGGTTTTACCTTTTTTACTTCAGATTAATTTTCAAAACTATGAAATTTCATACATTTAACAATTTCTTCACAAAATATAGTTAATTGTATGATAGAATTATGTTAACCAATAATAAAAAGGATAATCTTTAATTTAAGCAATATTTCTAATATAAAATGGAGGAATATATGAAAAACTTTAATATCAGAACAAAATTTGCAATGTGCTTCGGCTTAATCCTCATCTTATTTTTAGCGGTAATATATACTAATCATACGGCTATTTCCAAGAGCAACAGCGAATTAAAACATATGAAGGAAGTTGTCATAAAACAGGATCAGTATTCCAATGATTTAAAGACTTCTGTCATTCAGGTTCAACAGTATTTAAGCGATGCATCACTTACCAAATCACAGGATAGCCTGAAGCAGGCAGAAAGCTATAATAATTTGTTTATACAGGATTTAAATAAACTCAGAGAGCTAAATCCGGGCTTGAAAGACAAAACAGATATTATCAGCCGGGATTTTGATAACTATTATTCAATAGGAACAAAAATGGCAGATACATATATCAACCAGGGTGCTGCAGGTGGAAGTGAACTGATGAAGCAGTTTGACCCGCTCTCCGAAAAAATAATGAACGAAGTAAATGATTTGGTAGTCCACAGCAGTAATTCAATGGATACCGATATAAATTCAATCAGTTCACAAATGAACAGTCAGGAATTTATAGGTTTGGCAACCGGTGGTGTAAATATTATATTGGTTATTATTATCACCATATTGCTTGGAAGACAGATTGTTGTTCCCATAAACAAACTTCTCGCAATTCTCACCGATATAGAATCTGGTAACGGTGATCTCACAAAGAGAATAGATTTAAAGTCCAATGATGAAATAGGGAAGACAGCTCAGAGCTTTAACCGGTTTATGGATACAATCGAAGGTATGGTTGCAAGAATAAAACAAAATTCGATATCAGTTACTGAGAGCTCAGAGCTTCTTAATCAAGGAGAATTGAAAACCAGTGAAGGAATAATTAATATAAACAACCATATGAATCAGGTTACCAGAGATACGAAAAACATCAGCGATTCAATAAATGAATTTACCTCGAGCATCGCCGAAATCGCAAAATCCTCCCAGGCAACTGCGGTCGATTCACAGGAAATCAGCTCATCTGCAGCAAATATCAATGGAATTGCTCGTACAAGCGGTGAACTTGCATTGACGGCTAAGCTTGAGATGGACAAGATTCAGGAAATTTCTGCCGATACCACCAAGGTTACCGAAGAGTTGGGCAGAGAAGCCGAAGAAATAGGCCAGATTATTGATACTATAAAGGGAATAACCAATCAAACCAATCTTCTGGCATTGAATGCTGCGATAGAAGCTGCAAGGGCAGGTGAGCAGGGGAAAGGCTTTGCTGTTGTAGCAGAAGAGATAAGGAAGCTTGCCGACAGTAACAACCAGTCTGCAAAAACAATTGAAGATCTGGTTGTAAGTATCCAGCAGATGATTATGAGAACAGTAGATTCCACCAATAATGTCGGACTTAGTATACAAGAAGGAAGCAGACTTGTAGATAATGTTTATTCTCATTTAAATGTTATAATTGATGACATAAGTGGAATAAATGAAAAAATTCAAAATATTGCTGCCTGCACGCAGGAACAAAGTGCGGCAACGGAAGAACTGGCAGCTACCATGGATACTATAAATGAAAGCAATGATACTATATCGGTATCAGTCATGAATATAGCAGAAAATATCAATGAACAGTCGGGAATTGCAAAGGATTTGAAGAATACGGCTTCTAAGCTTAACAATTCAGCCGAGCATTTGAATTCCCTTGTTAACAGGTTTAAAATACACGAATAGAAAACAGGCGGTGAGGGGTTTACCTTAAAGGTAAATCCCTTTTTGATGGTGCACGGCCTTTAAATCCATACCTTTGAGCGTCTCCTGCTTTATAAGCTTTTTACTGGCACAGGTCTGCTTAAGGCCCAGAAACCCGATAAATTCCTTAAAGCATGCTTTTAGTGCCGAAAACATGTCATCTGACAGCTCTGTTCCGGGCTCCCACCACCAGTTTTTTATTATCAATGAGCCTGTTTTTTTGTCGGTTCCGGGCTCGAAGCGAGCAACAAACTTGTCTTTATACATCACGGGCAGCACATAATAACCGTATTGGCGCTCAGAAGCCGGTTTATAAACTTCCCACCTGTAATCAAAGTTAAATAATGCTTTTGTGAGCTGTCTGTCCCATATAAGGTTGTCAAGAGGGGCTATTATCGAAGCAACTGAGGCTGCTTCATCCGAATTTATAACGCTTTCCATAAGGTGAAGGTATTCACTTTTAAAATATAACGGCAATTTTATTCCTTCTACAGTTACTTCAATAATTCTATTACCACCAAGCAGTCTTTCGAAGGCTTTGGTCCGCTCGGCGCTGTTAATTCCCGATATTCCCAACCAAGCATCACCCGACCTGTTCCATAATAAGCCTACGCTTCCAATACGCCTTTCAATATACCAGTCATGGTATTGCTCGGGTGTAACATTAGGCTCATGGGCTTCGAGCAGTTCGTCTGGAATATGAGAACCGACAAGGTCATATATTTTACGTGTTCCTTCCTTATGATGGATTATAAGCTCTCCCCAGAAATACATACTTTCAAGGACAGCTCTTGACAGGCGGGTCGGGGCCCAAGGCCAGTCCACTGTTTGATCGAAGGCAAGATCAGATGAAGACATCGGACCTCTTTGTTTGAATTCATTCCGTACCTGTGGTAATACTGATACTATAGGTATGTTTTCATTACCGAACCTGAACCAGGCAGAGTCTCTGTTCCTTTTGAAAAATGGCCAGTCTTCGGTTAAATAAATTGACATGTTTTTATCCCATGCATCTATAAGCTTTCTATCCTTATAAAGAAGTTCATTAAGCAAACAAGGTTTGAAACTATTAATTCTGGACTGTAAAACCAGTTCCTGATTATGTCCTGCTATGTTCAACGGGTCAAACTGGATGCAGCCCACCCGGCGTATATATTCCAGAATACCGGCTTTACCTTCGGATTTGTAAGGCTGCTGCAGCCCTTGATATTTTAATAGAAAACGGCAGGCCTGCTGTTTGGTAATTATAAATTTACTCATAGAAATGAACACATCCTATAGAAATATATGACATAAGTATACCGAACGTGCGTTCCTTATGTCAATGCCTTTAGCAGGTGTAAAATCTTGCTGGATTTTCTATTATTCTGCCTAATAATTAATTACTACTAAATATTTTAAAATATATGTAGTACACTTATCATATACTGTTCAAAAAGCATAGCTTGTTCAGTTTTTGAACTATTAGACCAAGCAAGTTGAAATGCTGCAATTAGAGCTTTTAAATCCGGATTTTTTAATAGGAGGAATGTATGGAAGAACAGGATAAATGTTTTTGCCCTGAAGGAGTAGAATGTTCTATTGAAAAAGCCCTGGCTGTTTTAGGCGGCAAATGGACTTTTCTTATCCTAAGGGATCTGTTTGACGGAAAAAAAAGATTCGGTGAATTAAAGAAATCTCTCTCTGGAATAAGTCCAAAGACACTTTCCGAACGTTTAAAAGAGCTTGAGGACAAAGGGATCCTTCAAAGAACTGCATATCCTACAGTACCACCTACAGTTGAGTACTGCCTTACCGAAAAAGGTGAGAGCTTAAAGCCCATAGTCAGGGATATGAAGCTTTGGGGAGCAAAATGGGGCTGAAGAAGTAAACTCTCTTTCCATTACATTTTCCATAGGTAACCTTTTCGTAACTACTACCCGGCATGTAACTATATAACAATAATGTAACTACTTTTCACACATAATAATGGATGTTAAAATATCGTTGTCAATAATCCTAACTAATTAGGTACATTGAAAGGGGTTTTTTTATGTTGTACCGCGAATTTGGAAAAACCGGAATAAGGATTTCAGCATTGGGGTTTGGAGCCATGAGGCTTCCAAGTGAAAATGCAGGTGGTAAGAGTGTATTTAATGAAGAAGAGAGTATAAAAATGATGCACCGGGCATTCGAGCTGGGTGTGAATTATATTGATACAGCTCCATATTATTGCGATGGTGTAAGTGAAAACATAGTTGGTAAGGCTCTGAAGGGCTGGAGGGACAAGGTATATTTGTCAACTAAAAACCCTATTGAAGACGACTCGGGCGAGCATTGGCGCCAGAGACTGGAGAAGTCGCTGAAAAAGCTGGATACCGATTACATAGATTTTTACCATATGTGGGGTATAAGCTGGGATGCTTATGTAAATAAGATAAATGTCAAGAATGGTCCTCTGGAAGCTGCTTTGAAGGCAAAGGAGGAAGGATTGATAAGACATATCTCCTTTTCGTTTCATGATGCAGCAGAAAACCTGTTTAAGTTGATTGACACAGGAAACTTTGAAACTATGCTGTGCCAGTATAACCTTCTTGACAGGAGCAATGAGGAAGCCATTGCCCATGCAAAGGAAAAAGGACTTGGTGTAGTTATAATGGGACCTGTAGGCGGCGGAAAACTGGGAGAACCTTCAGAGATTATCAGGAATCTTCTGCCC
Source organism: Bacillota bacterium (assembly GCA_030705825.1). Taxonomy (GTDB): domain Bacteria; phylum Bacillota; class Clostridia; order Acetivibrionales; family JANLFN01; genus JAUZPR01. The sequence continues at coordinate 15,340 of JAUZPR010000044.1, forward strand.
GGAAACGTTAGCAGCAGTGCCGAGATCGCTTTAAGGTTCGTACTTGCAAATCCAGGTGTGACCTGCGCTTTATCGGGAATGAGCTCCATGGAAATGGTTGAAGAGAATGTCAAGGTTGCATCAAATGGCTCTCCGCTTTCAAAGAATGAAATTGAAAGAATAAATGCTTCAATGGAAGAGAACAAACGTATGTCCGAGCTTTACTGTACAGGCTGCAACTACTGCATGCCATGTCCTCATGAAGTCAATATTCCGTTGAATTTCCAGCTTATGAACTATTACCGTGTCTATAAGCTGCACGATTATGCAAAGTCGCAATATAAACAGATAGGAATGTTTGATTGGATGAAGGGAAAAAGAGCGGATGAATGCATAGAGTGCGGAATTTGTGAAAAGAAATGTCCCCAGAAGTTACAAATCCGCAAGCAATTGAAAGAAACAGCCGAGACTCTGAGATAATTAATATAAACAAAAATAGGGAACTGTTTTGATTAAATCAGACAGTTCCCTGTTTTTATAGCATTTTTTACATGTTTTGAGGTACTCTCTTATTATCACTGCTTTTCTTTTTAAAATTTTGCAGCTGAGACAGAAGCATACCGGCGAACATCAGAGCACATCCGATATATCCCCTGGTTCCGAGATTTTCACCAAGGATTATCCAGCCTCCCAATCCGGCAAAGGCTGTTTCCAGACTTAAAATAATTGCTGCATGGGATGGGTTTGCATGTTTTTGACCGATTATCTGCAGTGTATATGCTACTCCTACAGAGCATATACCGCCGTAGAGAATGGGTATGGCTGCCTGCTTAAGCGCATCAATGGTTATATGCTCGTATGCAAATGCGATAACCAGGCTGAGCACGGAACAGGTAATAAATTGAGTTAAGGCAAGCTTTAAGCCATCAACCTTTTTTATAAAATAATCTATGGTAAGGATGTGAATTGACCAAAAAAAAGCCCCAAATAGTTCAAACATATCGTATTTTGAAACTGAAAGTGTGTCTGTCACGCATAACAGATAAAGACCTGAAATTGCTACCAGAACTCCAATCCAGGTACTCAATCTGACGTACTGTTTAAGAAATAGACCGAATACAGGAACAAGAACTATATAAAGACCGGTTATAAACGCTGCTTTTCCTGCGGAAGTTCCTTCCAATCCGATTTGCTGAAGGGATGCGCCTAAAAACAGAACAACTCCTACGGTTAAACCGGCAGGTATTATGGCTTTCAAGTTGTGTTCAGAATTTTTAGAATTTCCTTTTCTTCCTGTGACCAGAATCAGCGGTATAAGCGAAAGTCCGCCCAAAGCAAATCTAATGCCGTTGTAGGTAAATGGACCGATATATTTCATTCCGACTCTCTGGGCAACAAAAGCAAATCCCCATATTGCAGCGGCCAGTAAAAGAAATAGATTGGATCTAAGTGTATAAGTTTTCATATTATGATCTCCAAATAGTATACGTTAGTTGAGTTATTCCGTAAGCAATATAAAATAAATTCTATCATAAAAGGTATGTCCATTCAATTTGACCCTTATTTTTTATGGCTTTTAATTGTAACACATCATTCCGGCAGTGAATATACTGATATTACAAAAACCGGTTATGTTAACAATTATGAAGGGAGTTGTAACAATGGGTGTAGGTGGATTCTTTGGCGGAAATTCCGCAATATTATTCTTCATTATTCTTTTCCTGCTTCTGTTTGATGGATTTGGATTTGGAGCAGATCCGAAGTAATTGTGGAAGAATACTTAATAAATACCTGATGGAATTAATCCGTCCGGTAACGGAGTTCTCACCACAGGTGGAATATTCCGATGACATACAATAAGGGCTGCGGTGGAGCAGCTTTTATTGTATTTTTTATCAGGTAAAGCAAGACAATTACCAGAAAATAACATTTGACTTTCAACTTGATTTGGTGTATCATAATTTTTACCGCGAGACATTAAAAATGGACCGCGAAAAAGAATTTCTAAATTTATAATTATCTTATGGGCGCTTAGCTCAGCTGGGGGAGCACCTGCCTTACAAGCAGGGGGTCATAGGTTCGAGCCCTATAGTGCCCACCAAAAAACAAGTCATTATCACAATGACTTGTTTTTTTTTGTTCTTTTGTAGTCTTATCGGCACACTATTTTCAGACTTATTTATTCTGCGGGCGTATAGTATTATAATGTGTTGATAGCACAGATATATTTTTGTTCGGTATGAACTAAAAACGGAGGTACATTGTGAGTCTACTGACCAGGTTTTCATTAAAGAACGCATCAGCTGTTCTGATACTCTGTTTACTGATAGTATTCGGAGGTATCTATTCAACTTCTACATTAAAAAAGGAGACAATGCCTAATATAAGCATTCCAATTATAAGTGTAGTTACTGTTTATCCCGGGGCATCACCCAGTGATATAGATGATAAAATTACAAAGCCGCTTGAAAGCCTTGTTTCGAGCGTCAGCGGGATAAAAAATATAAATTCCACATCTTCGGAAAATTACTCGGCTATAATGGTGGAGTTTGACTACTCAGCAAATATGAGTGAAATGCAACGCAAAATCGAAGATTCCATAAAGACTGCAAAGCTGCCGGACAATGTGGCGGCACCCAAGGTTTCAAGCTACAGCATGGATTCATTCCCGGTAATAAGTCTGAGTATATCAAATAATAAGCTGTCACCGGATGAACTGGAGCAGAAAATCCGGCAAAATATAATACCCGCCATCTCAGGACTTGATGGGGTAGGACAGGTCCAGACGGCAAGTGAATCTCAAAAGGCAGTTTTTATAAAGCTGATACCTTCTAAATTGAAGGAATATAACCTTACTGCCCAAACAGTTACCCAGCTGCTTCAGGCAAATAATGTTTCCTTCCCTGCAGGCTCGGTAGTTATGAATGATACAACAGAGCCTGTAAGAATCACCGGAAAATTCAATTCCATTGATGAATTAAAAAACATGCAGATACCTGTTGCGCCTGATACACAGGCAGTACTTGGCTCTACCTTCTCGCAGATGGGGCAGGGAATGACTGAATTGGGCAAGGCTGTAGGTCAGTTGGGCCAGGGCATGGCAGGTATGAGCCAGGCATATAATGCACAGCTCCAATTGATGTCTGCCATACAGGATACTCAATCCAAAATAGTGGCAGCACAGTTCGCTCTTAATGAAGCCAAGCAGACATTAAGCAATCCGAGCTCAACTGAGGCGCAGAAACAGGCCGCTTCTGCCGTAGTTCAGCAGCAGACCATTAATATAAAAATAGCCCAGACGGCAGTGGAACAAATGCAGGCACAGCTCAAGCAGATACAGTCTAAAATGTCTTCAGCGGTTCCCTCAGCATCAGGTAATACCGCCGGGACACAAAAAAATACCGATACAGCTACGCAGCTTCAGAATTCGCAGGGGTTAAAGCAGGTTTCACTTAGTGAAATAGCTGAAATAACAGTTGGGACCGATGATTCCACATCCTTCAGCAGAACCAACGGAAACCCCAGTGTTGTACTTGATATTATAAAAACGCAGGAATCAAATACCATAGATGTTTGCGATTCCGTCAGAAACAAGGTGGATAGCCTTAAAAGCACTCTACCGGGAGGTAGCGAGGTAGTTCCGGTTTTCAACCAGGCAGATTCGGTAAAGGAATCAATCAACGGTATTTTAAGAGAGGGCTTGCTGGGTGCGGTGTTTGCATTCCTTATAATACTGCTGTTCCTGAGGAATTTCAGAACTACCATTATTGCGTGTATATCAATCCCGTTGTCCATACTGATAACGTTGATATTCCTTAAACAGCTCAATATTACGCTTAACATTTTGACCCTTGGAGGACTTTCGGTTGCAGTCGGGCGAATAGTGGACGACTCAATTGTTGTAATAGAAAATACCTACAGGCATCTGCAGTCGGAGGAAATCAAGACGGTAGACATGATAAAGCTGGGTACTAAGGAAGTTGCATCGGCAATTACGTCTTCAACATTAACAACAGTTGCAGTATTCGTTCCTATCGCACTGGTAAGCGGTCTTGCAGGTGTGATGTTCAAGCCGTTTGCAATTACTGTTGGACTGGCTCTGCTTTCATCACTGCTGGTTGCAGTTACGGTAATACCTGTTATGTCCAGATTCCTGCTTCTTAGAACCCGCAAAGTCAAACATTCGGATTTCCATGAGGGAAAGCTGATGAAAAGGTACCAGAAGCTGCTGACATGGTCTTTGAACCATAAGGCAATAGCTCTCCTTGTGGCATTTTTACTGTTCATAGGAAGCCTTTCACTTCTTCCGTTTATCGGAACCAGTTTTATGCCTGAACAGAAGGAGAATAACATCAATATAACCTTTGATTACCCTGCAGGAACAGATGTAAAGGTGGTTAATGACAAGGCAATCCAGATAGAAAAAATGTTATCAGATGATAAGGATGTTTCCCTGTACCAGACCACCGTAGGCTCCGATTCTTCAAATCCAATGTCAAGAACCGGAAGCAGCTCGGGAAGTATAATGATTCAATTGAAAGAGAATTCGAATATAGACGGCTTTATAAAAAAATATAAGGCAGAGGTTGCCAAGGATCCAGAAAAGGCTGAATTCAGTATTACTCAGACAAGTCAGGATAACGACGGCGCAAATAATATAGAAGTGAATATAACGGGCAGTGATTTCAGCAAGGTTACAAAAACAGCACAAACTCTTACCAAGGATTTGCAATCGGTAAAGGGCCTTGAACAGGTGTCAAACAACCTGGCTGAATCAAAACCTGAAATATCCATAAGTGTTGATCAGAAAAAGGCCAGTGAAAAAGCATTGAGCGCCGCCCAGGCAGGTATGACCGTAAGCAGTCTGTTAAACAGCAGTACGGCTACAACAATGCTGGTGGACAAAAATACAATGGATGTAAGGGTTGGCTTAAAGCTGGATTCCATAAGCAAGCTGGACGACATTAAGGGAATAGAATTACAGTCTCCAACAGGAGAAACAGTTAAGATAAGCGATATTGCAGATGTAAGGGAAGTGCCGGGAGCTGTCAGCATATACAAGAAGGACGGAAAGGAATGTGCAAAGGTTACCGGAGTTATAACCGATAAAAGTACAGGAACGGTTTCGGCCAAAGTGCAGAATATAGTCAACAAAATGAAGCTGCCTGAAGGAGTTTCCATAAACATGGGCGGAGTTTCCGAGATGATGAATGACAGCTTCTCACAGATCGGAGTGGCTATGATTGTGGCCATACTGGTAGTATTCTTTGTTATGCTTGTTGCACTGGGAGAGGCTGCGGCCGCTTTGGCAATACTTTTCTCGCTGCCGCTTGCCGTAATTGGAGGACTGATAGCACTGTTCATAACAAGAGTGCCTTTGGATATGCCTGCTATGATAGGTGCTCTGATGCTGATAGGAATTGTTGTAACAAATGCTATTGTATTTGTAGACAGGGTACAGCATAAACGCAAGGAGGGCATGTCAGTACGTGAAGCACTTCTGGAAGCCGGAACAATCCGTATGCGCCCAATATTGATGACGGCAATAGCCACAATGGCTGCACTTATGCCGCTGGCACTGGGCATATCAAAGGGTTCGGTAATGTCGCAGTCCCTCGCGGTTATTGTAATAGGCGGACTTGCAACTTCAACGTTCCTCACACTAATAATAGTACCTGTTGCTTATGAAATGCTGAATAACCTTAAAAGACGGATATTCAACAGGAAAGAAAAAACGACTGCGAATGCTTGATATATGTATTACATCAAAGCTCCGGGAAAATAAAATTCCGGGGCTTTTTATATACAGGCTTTTACCGCATTTCCTGTTTTTGGTTGAATATCTCATTAAAAAATTATATAATTGTGTACGGATTTAATGGAATTTCAAGGAGGATGCAAATTGTGTTTTCAATATTATTTTGGGTATATTTGTTGAATGCAGTTCTTATAATAAATCATGAGATAGAATCTGCATACTGGAAAGAATGGGAATTGTTCAAGCTGCCTGGTAAAATAACAGGTTTCCTTATTATACATTTTCCGGTTCTGGCATTTATTTTGCTTGGCAGTACTCTTATCTACATGCAAAATACATATGGCTATATAATGTCTGTTTTACTGGCACTTGGAGGTCTTTTTGCATTTTCTGCGCATATGTACTTCATTAAAAAGGGAAGACCGGAATTCAAACTACCAATTTCAATTATTATACTGGTCATTATTTTGATCATATCCTGGGTGCAATTGGCATTAAGCATATATAAATTAGCAGTATAGAGTATTTGAGTTTTTTTGGTGAATATATGGATAAAATGACTTATACAATATCAAAACAAAAAAGTCAGAAAAATTTTACACTGTAACTGGACAAAATTACTTATTTGAGAGTGTTGACAAAATATCTTCTACCTGTTAAACTATCATAGTGTCAGGCGAACAAATTAATACGCTGGTGTAGCTCAGCAGGTAGAGCAGCTGACTTGTAATCAGCAGGTCGGGGGTCCGATTCCGTCCACCAGCTCCAAAAACCCTTCAAAATATAAATTTTGAAGGGTTTTTACATATTAAAAGAATTAATCGATAACTTATTAATTGCTACTTTAACATATTGGGACACAAATTTCACAAAAATGATTATTAACCATCTTTGGTATATATCTCTCTATAATTGGCCTTGCTTCATTAAATTAATACCCTTGCCTTAATAATTCCGGGGAAATATCAACCCACGCTTTCTGAACTGCTTGCCAATTATATGGAACCCTTTTTATTTTATAACAAAATATCTATCCTTTTGTATTGTTCCTGCACTTTATCAGTAACCTGGTTAGCTTTACTGTCTAGCTTATGAATTTTGGTTGTGCTTTCTTTTGGAGTATCGGTTATTTCTTTACCATTTTTAGTATTTACCTTTTCCTTAGATACAGCATTAACCTTTTTGTTGGCGTGGGTATTGGTCTCTGCTGCTTTTTTGTCCAAAAGTGCTTCGGTTGACTTGATTTTCTGCAGAGTTTTCCTTTTTGATGTAGCAGTTCCCCCACCGCGTGATTCATCCAACTTTATTTCTGTTTTTAGTATCTGCCCTCGATTATGCAAACCTGTTTTTATGGAGTTCATTTTCTTGGCTGTAGAAATAATGGCATCTGCTTGTATTAAACCTGTCATTCCCGAAGAAGTATTTCCTGTTTCGGTACTACTGTTTGAGGCGGATGAGTTGCTTGAATTATTTGCCTGTTCCTGGGAATTTTTATTGGGGTTTATTTTTTCAGATTTTATCCTTTGTATATCCAAATCAACGAGTTGTATTTGATCCTGAATTTCTTTTATCCTGTCTCGTTTCATGTCATCACTTAGCTTACTCTCGTTTGTTTCTCTTATTTGATTCTGCAAGTTTGTTTTCTGTTTTTGCAGTGCCTCGATTTCGTTATTTTTACCGTTATATAAACAGGAGTTGTTTGAAGTATTTGAAATAGAAGATATGTTCATAAAATTACCTCCGGAAATTAATTTTTTTATACGTTTTCCCCTCAAAATGTTTACAAATTAAAGTAATGATATAATGGTAATCGGCATAAAAATATATTTGTTAACAAATAATGCTAATAAAAATGTGCAAAACAAAAAAGTCCGGATAACCGGACTTTTTCTTCTTAAATCTCAAAAGAGGAGAGTTAATGTATATTGTAAAATTTTTATAACCGTACATCAATATTACTTCCTTTGAATGGAGTTACCGACTTTTCCATAACTTTTGCATTGGCATTTTCCATTCCCTCAATCAGAGTTGCGGCTGATGATTTATTTAGATCCATCGTCTTCCGCTGCAGTGACATTTGAACAACTTCGTGAAGACCTCCGGGCATTTCCGAGCCTATGTAGCTGGTATCCATAATCATCACCTCATAATAATTGTACCACTTTCAGTACATACCAGGAAATAGTGCATTAGCACTAATTTATGTAAATCATTGGAGAAGCTTTATAAATTCCGGGTCGCTACGTACAGGGTCCAGATCCTTTTCCTTTTTTGCAGCATCCTTTACCCCCGGGTCTGTTTCAATAGCCTTTTTCAGGTAAACCACCGTATTGGCTGCATCCTTCCTTGCTGCATATATGCAGGCTATACCGAAATAGCTCCATGTGTCCCTGGGATCGAGAGTCAGGGCTTTGTTGAACCATATCATTGCCTGGTCGAAGTTTTTTTGAAGCTTATACCCCAATGCCTTGTTGAAATTTGCATAGACAAAATCCGGTTTTAATTTAAGAGCTTTGTCAATTAAAGCCATGCCGTTTTTGTAATCTCCTTTGAAACACAAAACTATACCTTTTCCGTTATATGCCTTGTAGCATGAGGGATCTGCCTTTATAGCCGAATCAAAATATTTCAGGGCTTCATCCAGCTTCCAATAAGCCATATACTGCTGATATCCTTTTTCATACAATTTTTCGGCTTCTTCAGGGTTTGCAGTTTGAGGAGATGCTGTGGTTTCAATTTGTTTGACGGACTTTTCCTGCATTCTTGAAGATGAATCAGCAGATACTTCTGAAACACCTGCCGGTTGTACTGTAGAACCTGAAGCAGTACTGCCTGTTTGCAGAGCAGCAGTGTCGGCAGCTTCAGCTTTTGTAACGTTTTGTTTGACTGCTGCAGCCTGTTTCCCCGGATTACCTGAGGAACATGATGCCAAAGAGGTGATTATAATAATGAAGGCTATGACTAAATATGTTCTTTTCATTTTATACGACACCGCATTTCCTATATTTGAAATATGATATTATAATTCTATATCTTGAACTAAAATCCTTCATTGATAAAATCCAAATAATCAAGGGTAATTTCTATAATTTAAAATCAGCAGTTTAGCATATATAATAGTATAATAAAGTTACAATCCATGTAGCTCGCAGGAGGAAAAACATTGGAACCAGATAG
>JAUZPR010000045.1 GCA_030705825.1 Bacillota bacterium
TAAGGTTTTTTATAATGTTTGTCGTACCTGAATTCAGGAAAAAAGGTGTTTCATATGCTTTATACTATCAGGTTTTCAAAAACGGAATTAATAAAGGGTATAGGATTTCTGAAGGATCTACTATCGGAGAAACAAATCTTCAGATGAGAAATGATATAGAAGGCTTCGGTGGTAAAATCTATAAGACCTATAGAATATTTAAAAAGGAATTATAGCAGGCAGTTGCAGTATTGGGCAGAACATGGTGCTATTCCGCATTTTGTACAGATTAATTACGGGTATTCTGTACTTAAGATGGCGAAGTCATACCTTAGCCTTTTTAACGGCCTAATTCCTTTCATTTAACCCGGGTGTTATTCAGCTACTTTTATACCGCCATCACTGGTGTACATTTCTTCTATGTAGCCACCCTTTTTGATTTCATACTTGATTCCTCTCCACATGACATAGGGCTTGCTAAAAGTGGAATATGTCAGATAAAAGGTGCCGAACAGATCAAAAAAAGGTGCCATGATCAAATCCACCACATAAACTCTGTTTCCTGTAACAATTCTTTGTCCAATTCCATGTAATATCCTTAAGCCGATAAATCCAAGACATATATATATTGCCGGAATATCTTCCGCTATAACCGAGATAAACAGTAAAGCCCAATACCAGAACAGCATGACAATAAATGCGGGAAGTTCAAATGATATATGTGTTCTTATACCTATTGCAATCCTTTTGGCATAATTAAGGGATTTTTCCCGTTCAAGCTTATTTACTTGGCATTCCAAAAAAGGCCCAAGTGCTACTTTATAGCCCATCCTGTACAATGTACTTCCAAGGTGCATATCTTCAAGCAAGGAACCGCCAAATGCTTCTAGTCCCCCTATTTCCTTAAGAAGCTTTTTTCTCATGGCAAATGCGGCTCCTGTCGCACCCACATCAACTCTTAGCTTTGTAAGGAATGCCCATATGAAATCAGTTTCGCAATTCTGTTCAAAAGTGAAGAACCTGGTCCAGAAATCCTTTCCGCCCCTATTGATCTGACCGCAAGTCATAATACCTATTTTTTCGTTTTTCAATGGCCTGACCATTTTTACAATAAAATCAGGCTGTATACGGATATCACTGTCACCAAACATGATTATTCCGTACCTGGACATCCTCATTCCATTTACCATGTTTGAGCTTTTTCCGTTCAAGCCCTCTATTACTGGGTTGATGGTAATTTTACAATCTACTTCGGGATACTTTGAAATAATGTCCCTTACAATTTCTATTGCCGGATCATCAGCTTCCTGAAAGCTGAATATATGTTCAACAGGTCCTTTGTAATTCTGATTCATCCAGGATTCAAGGTTTTTCTCAAGTTCAAAATCAAGATCTTTTATTGGATGTATTATGCTGACACCTGTTGACATATCCCGTTTATCTGATTCGGTTATTCTATAAGTCCATCTGGAATGAGCTGTTACAAATATAAGCTGTGCAACCCAGAAGGAACAAAATATCAGTCCTAAAGCAATACATACATACACCATACGAAATTCTCCTTTAATTTATTATCCGGACAATTATGAGGCGCTATAAACTACGAAAACTGTCTCATAAATTAAGTAAACCGTCCGTTGGTGCTTTATGTCAAATTATGAATCAATTATATATCTATGAAAAATATTATACAACTATATAAAGTAATCAATAAATTCATAATTATACGGAAGCAAGGCTTTCAAACACCTATTTTCCATTTACTACAGCCATTTCTTCCGTTTTATGAACATCAGGATACACCTATCCCATATTCTCCATAACCCGTCTCAGGCTTGCACCTGCACTTTGGTTTATAACAAGCTGGGCTTTACCATCAAAAGGTGTCGGAGATTTATTAATCAAAACAAGTTTATTTCCTTTATAATAATTGATAAAACCTGCAGCAGGATATACTACAAGACTGGTACCCATAACCAGCATGACATCTGCACTCATGATATGATTTACTGCTTTTTCAATCAATTCCTCATCAAGATTTTCTTCATAAAGCACTACATCCGGACGGACTATCTCTCCGCATTTATCACATAGAGGAACAGGCTTTGTCATATCCATAACATATTCAAGACTAAAGCCTTTTCCACATTTATTGCAGTAATTCCTATGTATTGTTCCATGAATTTCGATTACATTTTTGTTGCCCGCCGTTGTATGCAATCCATCTATATTCTGGGTTATAACAGCCTTAAGCCTTCCCCTTTGTTCCAGGGTTGCAAGCACCTTATGGCAGTCATTTGGAGTTGCATCCCTGTAGATCATTCCATTCCTGTAAAAATCATAAAACCAGTCAGGGTGCTCCATGAAAAAGCCATGGCTAAGAATAACCTCCGCAGGCTGGTTATATTTTTTCAAAAGTGTTTCGAAAAGTCCACCAGACGATCTGAAATCGGGTATATTACTCTCGGTAGATACTCCGGCCCCGGTAAATGCCACTATGTTTGAAGAGTTTTGAATTATATCAGTCAATTGTTTTATTTGATCCATAGTTTTCCCTCCCAGGAGATTTAAATAAAATATAATTTTTCATTCAATAATAAAGAGGTGTTAAACCAAATTATAAAAAATATTCTACACCCCTTAATTATTTATTACAAATTGTTTCCTTTATTCTTGCAGTTTTAAAAACGCTTTTTTTATTATTGAATATCAGGAAATATTATATTCATTAAATTATACTTCGGTTTTCCTTACCTTTTACTATATTGAAAAGTTCCTGTATTTTGTCCCTTTGCTATCATGTTCATTTCAAAAACAGCTGCTTCTATTAATTTATCCAATTCCTCAGGTGTAAGCCTTTTAGATAGTTTCTGGGATAGAAACCTTTCAACTTCAGCCTTTTTACTTTGCCCCGAACCATTTTGAAATATCTGTTCAGCCGCAGAAACCGCTACTTTGGCATATTCAAGATAAGTTGAAAATTTTTCATTCCCGATTTTGGCTCTAAGGAAATTGATCAAAGTACCTAAACCTGTTACAATACCTAATTGAATAAGATAGATTAAAACTTGATTTATTATATCTTTCATAAATATTACGTCACCTCTATTTATAATATACAAATTGGTATTCTTTGGTTAATTTTTTAGACGGCTAACAAAATTCTACAATAAACAACAATTTTTTATAAAATCATGTAATATTTTGGGCTTTTGTATTGATTTTATTATAGAAATTGGTATAATTATCTATGTACAAAATTAATATTTACATTTTTTGAAAAGAGCACATTTATCGAAAGATAAAGCCGCAAAGCCATGGGTCTAATGAATAGTAAAATTCTATGACAGCCAGGTTGCCAATTGATAATAAGGAATTTTCAGGCACCTTGCACAAAGGTGCTTTTTTATTTGTTGATATATGGACAATAAATTTATTTGTTCCGAGTCTTTTACAAAAGTAAACCGCAACTTGAGTTATTTATGTTCAGGAAGGAAAGTGTTATGAAAAACAACAGAATTTTAACAGCGCATACAGGCCACATCAATCGGATGAATCTAAAGGCAGTTAAAGATTTCTTTCTTCCGATTCTTCTTGTTAACTCTAAAAACCAGATTTTATATGCCAACAGCGCCGCAATAACATTTTATGGTTATGAAAAATCAGAACTACTAAAAATGAATATAAACCATTTAAATAAAAATGCAAATGCTTCGGGAATAACTGAACCAACTTTGATTAACCTTGGAAGGCGGTTGGAATATAATGCATTGCACTATACAAAACAGGGTTTGCCGGTTGAAGTACATGTAAACATATTTTCCATCGAATACTACGGTTTTAACATGTTTTATTTTATAGCCCCCGTTTCAATGTACAATACAGATTTAGGAAGAAATGACTTCTTTAAGGACGCTTTCAAGAAGATGCTGGATTTGATTCTTGAAATTACCCAGAACCGTGACCCGTATACATACAGCCATCAGAAACGGGTTGCCAATCTTTCATATGAAATCGGCAACCAATTGGGCTTGTCCAAAAATGAAAAAGTTGGGTTATATCTGGCAGGAATTTTACACGATGTAGGAAAACTGGGAATACCCATTAGTATTTTGCTCAAACCGGGCAAATTGGACAAAGAAGAATATGATATAATCAAAACTCACTGTGAAATAGGAGCCGAATACCTGAAAGATTTCAGGATACCCTGGCCTATACACAAATATGTACTTCAGCACCATGAAAGGCTGAACGGTTCAGGTTATCCTTACGGATTGACAGGAAAAGAGATAGAATTTGAATCAAAGATAATAGCAGTATCGGATGTTGCAGAAGCAATGCTGTCAAACCGGTCCTACAGATCTGCGCTGGATATGGATGTGGTTTTGGGTGAATTATCCCAGGCAAAAAACACCTTGTTTGATGCAGAAATAGTCGACGTATGTATAAGGATAATAAAGGACGGAACCTTTAAATGGGAAAAGCTGCTGCATGATGAAATTATAGAGATTATTTCATAGATAGCATAAATTTTAGCCAACTTCTTCTTTCAAATATAAAAACTATCATGATAAAAATTAAGAGCTGCGTTTCTGCAGCCCTTGTCATATTCTACTTTAAGTTCAGTTTAATCCCTTCATACTCAGGCTTATTCTTTTTCTTTCAGGCTCCACATCCAGAACCTTAACCTTTACTATGTCCCCTACTGCCACAACATCCATAGGGTTTTTAACATAACGGTCGGCAAGCTCGGATATATGCACAAGACCGTCCTGATGTACTCCTATATCTACAAATGCTCCAAAATCAGCTACGTTCCTAACTGTTCCTGTAAGCAGCATGCCCGGTTTTATATCCTTAATATCCATTAAATCGGTCTGAAGTACCGGTTTAGGCAATTCATCCCTGGGGTCCCTTCCCGGTTTCAGCAATTCCTGTATAATGTCCTTTAATGTAGGTACTCCAACACCAATTTCTCCGGCAACCTGCTCAATACCCATAGTTTTTATTTTTTGATTGATTCCGTCCATACGCCCGGGATTTATTCCGAATTCATCAATTCCAAGCATTTTTAAAAGCTTACGGGCTGCCTCATACGATTCAGGATGTACTGAAGTGTTGTCCAATATTTCAGTTCCACCGGGAATCCTTAAAAATCCCGCACATTGTTCAAAAGCTTTATCCCCAAGCTTTTGAACCTTAATCAATTCCTTTCGTGTGCTGAATTTGCCTTTAGCTTCCCTGTAGGCGACAATGTTTTTGGCTATTGAGGTATTTATGCCTGATATATATGACAGTAGTGACGGAGATGCAGTATTAAGGTCAACTCCCACATTGTTGACACAGTCCTCTACCACGCCGCCCAGGCTTTCTCCAAGGTGCTTCTGGTTCATATCATGCTGATACTGGCCGACACCAATTGCTTTAGGATCAATTTTCACAAGTTCGGCAAGCGGGTCTTGAAGTCTTCTTGCTATTGAAACCGCGCTTCTTAACGAAACATCATAATCAGGGAATTCCTCGGCACCAATTTTTGATGCTGAATACACTGAAGCGCCTGCCTCGCTTACTACCATATAGTAAATTTTTTGATCTAATTCTTTAATCAATTGGGCGACAAAAATTTCTGATTCCTTAGAAGCTGTGCCATTTCCGATAGCTACAATTTCTATTTTGTATTTTTCAATTAATACCTGAACCTTTTTTTTAGCCTCTTCAACCTTGTTTTGGGGAGGTGTCGGATAAATAACTGTAGTATCAAGCAATTTCCCCGTTGAATCAACTACTGCCAGTTTGCATCCTGTTCTATATGCCGGATCAAGCCCAAGTACCGTTTTACCTTTAACGGGAGGCTGAAGGAGCAGGTTTTTCAAATTAGCTGCAAATACCTTTATAGCCTTGTCCTCGGCAGCTTCTGTCAGGTTGTTTCGTATTTCCCTTTCGGCAGAAGGAAACATAAGTCTGTTCAGAGAATCCTCAAAAGCTGTTTTTACATAAGAAGTAGTTAAGGAAGTAGGGCTTTTCAGAATTGCGCTGCAAAGCCTGCCAAGTATAGCCTCTTTAGGTGCTTCAACCTTCACTTGCAGAAACCCTTCCTTTTCACCCCGGTTGATTGCAAGTACCCTGTACCCGGGTATTTTAGCCACCGGTTCATGGAAATCATAGTACATGGTATAGACGCTGTCATCATCCTTTTTCTTTTTGGATACAACCATTCCGTCACTTGCAAGAAAAGTCCTTACCATTTGCCTGTATTCAGGCGTTTCGGATATGTCCTCAGCTATGATATCCATGGCTCCATCCAGGGCATCCCTGACTGTTAACACTTCTTTTTGAGCATTTACATAAGGCTCTGCCAATTCCTCAACCGATCCGGTTTTTAAATTCTGGAGCAAAAGCATGGCTGCCAAAGGCTCAAGTCCTTTTTCCCTGGCAATAACCGCACGGGTTCTGCGTTTTGGTTTATAAGGTGAATATATATCTTCAATTGCCTGTAAAGTTACAGCTTTAGTTAAGGCAGCTTTTATTTCAGCAGTCATCCTGCCCTGCTCTTCAATTGATTTATATACTTCTTCCCGCCTTTGCTGCAAATTTCTAAGGTAGATGAGCCTTTCGGATAACTCCCTGAGAACCTGATCATTCATCTCTCCGGTCATTTCCTTTCTGTACCTGGCTATAAACGGAACAGTACAGCCATCATCCATTAATTTGACCGCATTTTGCACATTGGGAAGCTTAAGCTTGAATTCATTTGCCAATTGAGAAATTATATCCATGTATCCTCCTTGAAAGATCCTGCTTTAACATCATTATTATAACATCAAATTTTTAACTATAAGAAGGGAATCTTATTTTTGTTGTTCCAGTATAAGACTTCTTATATTAAAACCATATTTGGCATAAAATCTTAAAGCTGAATCATTGCCATATATAACAGAAAGCCTCTTGGATTTGACATTGCTTTTGTCCATCCATTCCAATGCGCTTTCCATAAACCTGCTGCCTACGCCTTTGCCCCTGTATGTCTCATCAATAAAAATCGAATCTATCTCGCCAACATTTTTGTCACTCACTGAACTGATACAGTAACCTATATACTCATTTTTCCCGCTATCATATGCCACTTCCACTCTGAACCTTTGAGTAGGAGCTCTATCCAAAAAATCCTGTGCCCGAGTTTCAAAACTTCTTTTTTTGATAGACTCTGAAAAAGATTTGTTAACATTACTATGGTGATTGTTTAATTTCTCCCATAACGGTTTTACAATATCAAGAAGTTCCAGCTGACCCGAAACAAAGCTTATATTACCCGATTTTATTTGTTCCATACCAATTCCACCTTTTAACATAAGGGAGTAAGCCCCTCATTTTTCAGGTATTATTTCACATAATTGGTACAGTGTCAATACTGCAGTATAGTTTAAATAACCAGCTTTTTGTCACAACATTATGTTAATATTCATAATATATTATATAAATACCTATTGGGAGGTTTTATATATGCCCGAAAATATTGACAATAAGTTTGCTTTTAACCAAAGCTTTAACCCGTGCTTCAATCCGTGTTTCAATCCCTGCATGATGCCTTTCGGTGATCCGGGAATGACTGCTGCTGATCCTCCTGGAATGGGTTTCGGTTTTGGCGGTGTTGGATTTGGAGGACACTTTTTCCATCACCATTTCCACCATCATTTCCATCATCACTTTTTCTACGGGCAACCATTCATGTACTAAAAGACATCATTAAAAAAGACTTTGGTTTTTTTATATCAAAGTCTTTTTCTTATACTCTATTATGCCAATTTATACTTAGTTATCACAAACTTCAGTATTCAATGTATTCAACGGTTTGCAAATAATTTCATTAACCCTTAGTTTCGAAAGGCTTTGTGATGACCCTGCCTGCATAACAAGTGCCGTATCAGCACGCAATCCGGTTCCTGCAATTGCAATTATCTTTTCTCCATTTGACAGTAAACCGCCATCAGTTGCCATAAGTACAATTTCAATGCATACCTTGACTCCCTGAGAAAAACATCTTAGGAAATTGGCTATAACAGTAGGAATATTGGAACCGAATAATTTATCAGTATGAAATATCATAGTTCCAAAATGTACGATGTGACCTTCTTCTCTGAGTTTATCAATTGTTTGTTTGGAAAAACGGTTTTCCTTGGCAAAAAAATCATACTGATGAGGTACAACAATTAATTTAACCCCTTTGTCTTGAAAAAACTCCATTGCCTTAACAGCTGTGTCCCCAGTGGTCGAAGCAATGACAAGTTTATTTATTCCCGTATCCTTTAGCCTTTCTTCCACCAACCTTAATGTTTCTATTGTATTATCGGATTTTGTATCTTCAAAATATGTAATTTTTCTTTCCATATAACTACCCCCACAAAATTTCTTTTTATTTGATTTCCTATATGTATTAACATCCGGCTTTTGAGATGTATACATATTACAATATTTTAATCTTCAGCTTACCTATAATGCTAGCCTTAAGTAACTTTTTCATCAAGTACGCACTTTTAAGTGCCGTAGTATACAAAATGTACCCTGCCGGTTTTATTACCCATTTAACTATTACGCCATATCCTTAAAGTAAGGCATCTTAGGCTGCCGCCTCCTGCGAGAAGGGCATCCGGGTGAAAATGGATGAATTTTACCCCTTCGCTTTCCAAAATATTTATTGTCTTCTGTTTAAGAGATATATCATAATTTATAATTATTCCCGAGTCCAAAGGAACAAAAGAACTTCCCCATTTTTTCTGTTCATCCTCCGACATTTCTATCATATCAATATTTCTTGATTTCATAAAAGCTTTTATATTAATTTCTTCTTTTACAGCTTTAGTAATATAAAGGGTTTTTAAAAATGCAGGCGGAAAATATATCAGAAGATCTTCCCTGATTCTATTGAGGACCATATCAGGATGCATATATCTTCTTTCCTGCGGAACCCGGGCATATATGACTTCATCGAAATAATCCAGTATATACTCAATGAACTTTTCAATCGATCTCGGTTTGTGTCTTTCGGTGTCCGCAATAAACACAGTAGTTGGTGATAATAAAAGGCAGCCTTCAAAGTCCTCACCTTCGGGTGGTTCATAAAGAACAGGAATCCCCATATTCTTTAAAGCCTCCCCAATAACAATTTCCTCATGACACCTTCCTCTTGACGACATTTTGGACACTATTGCGCCATTTGAACTTACTACTGCGATATCATGCATGTAAGCTAAGTTTGGAAGGCGGTTCATAAGGTCGATATTAGCAGTAATCTTATTCTTTAGAAGTACGACCTCTACTCCATGGCTTGAAAGCAATTCCTGATACCTTTTATGTTCTTCGAGGTACCTGTCTGCATCAGGAACTTTATCAAACAGAAAGAATTCCCGATTATCTTCATTTATAAGCTTGATAGCCTCTTCTGGTCTGTGAAGCAGGACCCTTTTGAGCCTGCCCAGTCTTTCTATACCAAAACCGTTTTTATTATCAGTGTTTATCATAACAACATCCTTTGTACAGTTAATCAGATTAGTGTTTCCTTCCAATCCGGTAATATTCCCAAATAAAAAAGAGCATATGATTGATGCTCTTTTCAGGTTGCTCAACACCTATCCTTCTGATATTACCGGAGTTTGTCAGCGGCAGCTTCCATTAGCAGATAAAATGCCTGTCCCTCCGCAGCTGTTCCAGGTCTGTCAAAATGGGGTGCTCCACATACATCCAGCACAAGACCGCACTTGTCTACTTTCAGGTTGGCAGCTGTCCTCATGGTATCTGCATGGTTTAAGTACCTCTTGTCTAGCCAGCCTCCTAAAATACCTTTATAAATTGTATATGCAAGCATTTGGGCCAGGTTGGTCTCTACAAAAGTCTGCGGGTCATCCAAAACATCGTGGAAAAAGCCATCCGGCCTCTGATAAGTGATACAACTGTCAAGCAGTTCAATAATGTGACTTTTCAGAAGTTCTTTTTCGCTTTTCATACCGTCAGGCAGAAAATCATAAGCCTTGGCCATACCTGCTGCAGCCCAGCCGTTTCCTACTCCCCAGAAATTCTTTCTTATGAATGTCCTGCTTTGGTCATCCCACATATGTGAAAACAGTCTTTTTGTTGGGTCCCATAAAAGTTTTCTTATACCTTTTATCTGTTTCATCATTTCGCTGTAATGTCCAAGGGCTCCCAAACCCGAAACCGCCATATACAGCGAATCCAGCCATACCTGCTTTGTGTCAAGCATATGGCACAACACACCCTCGTCAGTCCGTTGGGCTTTGTTTAACAGCCAATCTTCCATTCGGCTGGCTGCTTTTATGTAAAATGGATCTTTTGTAAATTCAGCTGCAAATAAGACTGCCTCTGTATTAGCTGCCGGATCTGTAACAGTATTACTGCCGTAGGTTAGTCCCAGCCTGCCGTCGGCACCCTGCCGGACTACGGCATCTCTTGCCAGGAGCAGTGCTCCCTCATGATCTCCCAATTCCAGCAATGCCTGTGAAAGAACGCCCTGTTCCCATGAATCTCGCTGCATCGCAAGTGCAGCCATTTTTACCTTTTCTATTTTTGTTTTATCCATAAGTACCCCGTAAGATTACATAATTATTATCATTTTATTATAAAACAAGCCAGCGGAGTTTTAAAGCTGGAGGCGGCTTATAGAAAAATCATGTCCAGGCCATAATTCGGTTTCCGGATTATTTTTTAAATATTCTCTGATTTTCTCAAAAGTTTTTTGGGCCGACTTTATATTTTTACTTGAAGTTCCGGGGCCTGCGCCCAATTCAATACTTTTATTTAGAATGACAGCGTCACCGCTTATCAATACCGGATGGTCCTTTGTATTAACAATATATGAAACATGCCCTTTGGAGTGTCCCGGAGTGGATATGGCCAATAATGTATTGTCCCCGAAAACATCTACGGCCTTTCCAATTGGATGGTCAAAGGCTTCCTCTGAATTGAAATCAAACAGGTAAACAACCGCTTGTCTGTTAAAATGATTTGGTTCAATAAGCCATTTGATTGAAATCGATTCTTCTCCCTCACCAGCAATATACAAAATATCCCCCGGTAATGCCTTTATTCCTGAAGTATGATCGAAATGCAGATGCGTAAAGAACACACCTTTTATATTATTTTTTTCAGCTATTAATTGTCTATCAATTGCCTGTCCGGGGTCAAGTATAGTTTTTGGCATAACCGACTGCAAAATCAGCCCTTTCATGGGACCATACGGATCATTGACATAAGAATCTTCACAACCAGAATCTATTAGAAAATAACCGTACTTAATATGATGAATCAAATATGCAAATATCGGGATAACCACATTTTTATTCTGTATCCCTGAGCAGGCCGGATGTTTCAGATTAAGTGGATTAGACAACGGCAGTTTTATATCACCGGAATGAATGGCTTTCACACTTATTAATGCAGGTTCTTCAAGAGAAGTGCCGGAATTGTTGGATAAGGAAGATGTATTGTTGCTCACGGTCATGATAGCTTTTTCAAAGACCTTTATCTTGTATTGGATTCTGTTTAAATAAGCCGAGACAGCAAGAACACCTAAGATTGAAATAATAAAGAGAATTACTGAAATAATACTCATATAAGCCTCACTAAAATCTATTTTTTATTTTCCAGTTGGGTTACTATTTTATTCAAAAGTGAATCCACAAAATTGTATTGCTCCTCATTCTTCAAAAGATTTTTAATAAGGGAAGATATGTTCGATAATAATACCTCATCTCCTTCTACAATCTTTTTACCTTTATCTGTTAATTTGATAAAATGAACTCTTTTATCTTCCTCCGACTGTGTTTTTTCAATTAGGCCCATTTTTGAAAGTTTTCTGACCAATGCGGATACTGCAGGTTTGGTCAACCCCAATTCTTTTGCCACTTGTGAAAAATTAGGCTTTCCGAGATAGTAGATGGTTGTCAGATAGTAATAATCATTATTTGAAAAGCTTTTCAACTCGGTTTCCGTCAGGCAGTTATTTAAATTTCTTATAGATTCCCTGCACATATAATTGGAAATGTATGCAAAACTGTTTTCTATCATAATAGCCTCCTCGTAAAAATAGTTAAACATATTTAATTAAACTAATTTAATTAAATATGTTTAACTATAATAATCCTCTTTTCCAATTTTGTCAATAAGTATCAAGTAGCTGAAAGCTAATAATGTGAAGGATGGACAAGATATATATTGACTAATTTAGTATTTGGATATATATTTATATTAACCGGACGGTTAGTCAAAAGGAGTGAAAAAATGCCAAAAGGAAATAAGGAAGACACTATTAGAAATATATTGAAAGCCGCAGAAGAATTATTTTCCGAAAAAGGCTTTAATGGAACTAGCGTGAATATGATTTCTGATAAAGCAGGGGTAAATAAGGCACTCATATATTATTATTTTAAAGATAAAGATGATATAGTAAACTCTTTATTTGAAAATATTATACATGAGTCCGATGAGTATGTGTCAGGTTCTTCTTCCGCACTAAATCATGAGGTTATTCCCCTTCAGGATTCAATCAGGGAGGAAATGAACTTCCTGCAAGAAAAACAAAAAATATTATCTATAATGTTAATGGAATCATTGAAAGGTGATGACAGTCACAATTACTTTTTCAAGTGCGCCCAAAAAGTTATTGAAAGTGAAATTGAAGCCAATATATCGTCAGATCCGCAAGAATTTCAAAGATTATTGGTCCATGAATTTTTTACGGGTTTTGTTCCTATAATGTCATTTATTATATTCAAAGATAAATGGTGCAAGTATTTTGACTGTGATACTGACCAATTTATCAGTAATTTTCTAGATTCCTTCAGTAATACTCATTTGTCCTCCAAAAAGCCTGGCAGTTAAAGGATATATTTTTTATGCAATATTAACCGGACGGTTAGTTAATATATTTAAGGGGGTTTTATGATGAAAAAAATCAATTTGGTAATCGGAGCTAATGGACATCTTGGCAACAATATAGTAAGGGTTCTTCTGGAAAAAGGAGAAACGGTTCTAGCAAGTGTTCGAAAACCTAATAATCAAAAGGCATTAAAGGGTTTGGACTGCCAAGTAACATATGCGGATATAATGGATAGAGATACTCTTGTTAAAGCCATGGAAGGAGTAGAGGTGGTCTATCACGCTGCTGCCGTATATAAATCATGGGCAAAGGATATTAAGAAAGAAATAATTGATGTAAATATAGAAGGCACGAAAAATGTTTTGGAAGCAGCAAAAATTCAGAAAGTGAAAAAGTTGATTTATATAAGTACCTCTCATACATTGGACTTAAATAAAGCTCCATTGGATGAATCAACATGGAATAATGATTTTTCTGACCCATACAGGATGTCAAAAACAGAAGCTGAAAAAGCTGCATGGAGACTTGCCAAAGAATATGGTCTTTGGATGGTATCCTTATTGCCTACAGGTATTATCGGTACTAATAGTTATGACCACCTTACTCCAACTATGGAAGCTTTGTTGTCTATTTTACAGAATAAAATGCCTATTGATCCATGCTTCAATATGAATTTGGTTGATGTCTGTGATGTGGCTAACGCAGCGTATGTTGCAGCAGAAAAGGGGAAAAATGGCGAAAGATATCTTCTTGGGCAGGAAAAGCCAATAACTACTACAGAAGTATTTAAACTGGCGCATACACTATATCCAAATGTAAAGATTCCTATCAAATCTCCCAACTTTATGACTTATGCTATGGCAGCATCAATTGAGTTTATATGCAATATTCTGAATAAACAGCCTTTGATGTCAAAAAGTCAGGTGAGAACCTTTAAAAGTGATCCAACATGTAATATATCAAAAGCAAAACTTGAACTTAATTTCAATCCGCAAGAACAGACTGATATTATAAAAAAGTCTTTTAGGTATCTCAAAGAGGTTATTCCTTCGAGCAAAAGCAATTAATGTCAATAAGTTAAGAGAGAGGTTCAGATAAAAAAGCAATATGAAAAGAATTTTACCACCAACACTATTTATGATATGCATTGGATTAATGGTTTTAATTGGCCTATTATTTCCAATATGTATAATAATAAACTTTCCTTATAATCTTATCGGTATCTTGGTTATAGTTCCGGGGATTGCAATTTCCGCTGCAGGCGAAAATCTATTCAAGCATTCCAATACAACCGTAATGACTTTTGATGAACCGACATGTCTGGTATTGCATGGGTTATACAGGTTTTCAAGAAATCCCATGTACCTGGGATTTGTTTTAGCTTTACTTGGATTATGGATAGTATTCAGTTCAATATCTTCTTTTCTTGTGATCATAGTTTTTGTAATATTAGTAGACTTTTTTTATATTCGCTTTGAAGAGGCTGCTCTAAATAAAAAATTCGGTAAAGAGTACCTTGAATACACAAAAAGAGTGCGGAAATGGATTTAATTATTACAAATAAACAATGCAATTTAACCAAGATATGTATTTGTGTAAAATCAGCAGACCCGCATCTGAGTCTGCTGACTTTACATAAACTATTAGAACAACCAATGAAGTAATTATTTATATTCAAGTTCAAGTCCTACTCCAACTTCGACTAAATTTACAACCTGAGATAAGGCAATTTTTGATTTCAGGTCTGTGCAGTGGCAGGCATGAACCGTTTCAGACTTCAATCTCTTCATGTATTCCATAGTTCCCTTGAGCTGCTGCTCCGATGGATTTAATAGATGTAATCCTCCTATAATGTCCACAATTCTTTCTTCTCCGCATATCTTTTTTGCATATTCAACAATATTGCATATGCCCGAATGTGAACAGCCGGTTATAATAACCAGCCCTTTATCAGATTTATATACAAGTGCGGAATCATCCATAATAAAATCTTCCACCCCTACCCCATTTTCCATTGTTACTCCCAGCGGGCGTTTATTCTCAAAAGCATTTATTCTTTCTATTTCACCTAGGAATACCAGCCTGTTGCTAATCCAAACAGGTGCTTTTGATAAGGATACGTTAAAACAATCCTTTAGTACAGTATCTGAACACATCATTCCTATATGCTCACCATTGTCTGTCTTAGGGCTTAAAGCCTGGGGATGTGCAAGCAGAGTAGCCTTTTTGTTTTTCTTGTCAGGGGAATAATAATCAAGAATTCCAATCAGATGAGACATCCCCCATGTATGATCCAAGTGCCCGTGTGACAATACAACATGGTTCACCTTCTTTATATCGATACCCATTTTATATGCGTTACGCAGGAAAATATCCGAATAGCCAACATCAAACAGTATTTTATTCTGCCCATCTTCAATATAGAAAGATAATCCGGGTTCTCCCCAATAATTTTTATCTATGGTTGTATTATTATCCACAAGTACGGTAAGCTTCATGCTTATTCCCCCTTCAGAACCGCTTCCGTTAATACCTGAAATTAACATAAGTATATCCTGATAAATATCAAAAAACAAATCTATAAACTTTAAAGATACGAAAAAATTTATTCACTTGACTAATATTTTAACAAAATATAACATTATTGCCAGAGGGGTGTTATGGAATGTCAGAAAAAAAGGTTAAACTCATAAATCTTTGTCCGGTTTTCGTTTCGGAGGATGTCAAAAAAACAGTAAAATTCTATACTGAAAAGCTTGGATTTAAGTCCGCCACACACTATGATAAGATCGAAAACTTTGCAACCATTTACAGGGACGAAATTGAATTTGTTATAGTGCAGGCTAAATTCGGGAAGATAGAATCCAATACCCAAAGATACGGTACAGGCTACGATGCATATATTGACACCGATACTGTGGACGGTGTTGATATTATCTATGAAGAGTATTTGTCAAAAGGTGTCAAGATTATCAGTAAACCTAGAAAAATGGATTACGGCAGCTACGAATTCGTATTTGAAGATATAGACGGCAGATTTATCGGAGTAGGACTGATTTACAACAAAAATATATATTTCAAGAATTCAGATTTTAAAGATTAAATCCTGATGCTTCAGATTGGAAACAGTATGGCTATTTTATGGCGGTACTGTTTTTTTATTGCCTCTCTAACATCAAGAATATTATTATCCATATAAACGCAACATATGAAATATATAACATAACCAAGGAGGCAGTAAAATGTCGGATAAAGAAATAAAGGAGTCCTTTCAAAACAGTGCAGGCACCTTGCGTGGTGACGGAACAAATTTTGGAACCAAACTTACTGGTGAGGACTCCAATGACCCAAATACACATAAAGATATTCACAACCGTATTCGAATTGACTACAGCAACCTGGAAAAATCACCTTCAATGGAGGAAATACACAAATGGCAGAGAGAACATATCAAAAAAAATGACCAGTCCAAGGAAGGTTACCCTCTGAATGTAATTATCGACCCTGCCATGAGGGAGATGTACAAGGTTGTTCACGACTCGGATATGACCAATGTATTTGACCGTTTCAGCAAGCAGCAGCCCATCCAGTGTAAATTCTGTATAGAGGGGTTATCGTGCCAGCTGTGTGCCAACGGTCCCTGCCGTATAAGCGACAAAGTTCCAAGAGGAACCTGCGGTGTAGACGCTCACACCATGGTTTCAAGAAATTTCATGTACCGTCATGTAACTATCGGTACATCGGCAAATATTTTCCACTGTCACCAGGCAGCACGTACTTTAAAAGCGGCAGGAGAGCATCCTGAAAGCGGTTTGAAAATAAGAGATCCTGAAAAGCTGAAAAAATATGCCGATATGGCAGGCCTTAACGCAAATCAGCCCATAGAAAAGCTGGCGGCAGAATTTGCGCAATGGGTAATAGACGACATCCATTCTCCTTATCATATCCCATCCAAAACAGTACAAGCCTTCGCCCCAACCAAACGTAAGGAACTGTGGCAAAGGCTGGGGCTTTTCCCGGGGGGTGGTTATAGTGAAGTAGCATATGCCCAAACCCGCTGCATGACCAATTTGACTTCTGATCCTGTAGAATTTCTTCTGAACAGTGTAAGACTTGGTATAGCCAATGAGTATCAGGGACTGTTCATGTTGGATATAATTCAGGAAATCCTGATGGGTACCCAGGAGATAGTTAAGAAACAGCAAAATATGGGTTTGCTGAAAGAAAATATGATCAACGTAGTGACAAACGGGCACATGCCGTTACTTGCCCACGTTGCCATAGATATGGCTTCTTCGGATGAATGGCAGCAGAAGGCGAAAGCTGCAGGGGCAGACGGCATTCAAATTCTTGGCCATGTTTGCGAAGGTCAGCAGTTGATGAATTATGAAGGCATGCATAATCAAAAGGGCTACGGCGGTCAGGAGGGTGAATGGCTGTCCCAGGAATACCTGCTGGCAACAGGAGCAGTAGACCTGTTTATGTTTGATTATAACTGTACGGTAGCTACAATGCCTTTATACGCCAAACGTTTCGGAACCAAGCTTCTTAGCACCCACCCGGTCATAAAACTGCAGGGAACAGAAGCATTGGATTTTGTTCCGGAAAAGATGAACGAGCAGGCCTCAAAAGCATTAAACATGGCTATAGATGCTTTTAAGCAGAGAAAATCCGAAAACAGGAAAACCTATATTCCGCCGTATAAATCAGATTGTATGGTAGGATTCAGCACCGAATCGGTACGAAAGGCCCTGGGCGGGAGCTTTGACCCGCTAATCGAACAGATTGCCAACGGGAACATACGAGGTATTGCTACAATAGTCGGATGTACAACTGCAAGGTACGGCCAGGGCGGAAGCAACATATTCAAGATAACAAAAGGCTTGATTCAAAATAACATTTTGGTGCTTTCTGGCGGGTGTACCTCATCAGTTATGGAATACACAGGCTTAACCGATCCCAAAGCCGCCGACGAATGCGGAGAAGGTCTTAAAACAGTTTGCAAGCTGTTGGGCATTCCGCCTGTCCTATCCTACGGTGCTTGTGTAGACATAGGAAAAATGACACATACCGCCATGGAATTGGCAGACGCCTTGAAGGTTGATACAAACAAGCTGCCGCTGGTTATAGGGGCGCCTGAATACCTCGAGCAGAAAGCCGTTGCCGATGCATGTACTGCCGTAGCACTGGGATGGCTGGTCCATGTTGCTCCTGTTCCATCCATTACAGGCAGTGATGTTGTTGTAAAAACCCTTACAGAAACCACCGAGACTTTGGGTCTGGGAAAGGTTGTTGTAGAAATGGATGCGGAAAAGACGGTAAAAATATATGTAGATCATATTGAAAAGAAACGCAGTGAGTTAGGTTTAAAATAGTATAGGCAAATGTAAGCCGGTGGTTTCAGCAGAAATCACCGGTTAATTTTTGTATTTAAATGCAGCCGAATTTATAATATCCTTTCCAGCCCATAGTCTCGTTTTTTTTCATATTCAGATCCATGCCATAAACAAGACTAAAATAGGATTTACCGTATGACTCTGTAAATCCGCATGGAATACTGCTTGCCACATACTGCATTTTCCCGAGTCCATAAGACCTGTCTAACCCCATTTGTAAATACTCACTGCCATTTGAAGAAAAAATAGTAATCCTCGATACATCGGGATCTGCCGATTTTGGTCCCGAGTCGCTATAAACCGTGCTTCTCTTTAGGGAAGCCTTGCCTGTATTATAGCTGACCAGGCCCTTCCAGTAATTATTGATGCTTTGTAAGCCGTAATATCTTTTAACAGTCAAATTATCAAGAGCTGTAAGCTCAGTGTTTACTTCTATTTTACAGGGTGTAATTTTATACTCTTCGTGCTGGTATAAGGAATCTTTACGGGGTATTACGGTGTTGGCAGCCTTTATTAAGTTGGCGACCTTGATTACAACCGAGTCACAGGAACCTTTGTATCCGAATTTTATAGCCGTGGAATTTATATAGACATTGCAGTATTTGGTATAAGCAGTCGGAACCAGGCTTTTTCCTACGGTCACATTGTGCCATCCTCCTGTAAAGCCATATATGCCTGTGTCCTTGTAATCATTGTCTAACATGGAGATTGGGCCTGTCCAGTCACTGCTGGATTTAGTTATAACCGCATACTTGACTGACATGTCAGGAACGAAATATTTGCTTAAATAGAGTCCGCTGAGGCTGAAAAGTCCATTTGGACCGCAGGATGAAAACTCCATCCACAGATAATGACTGCCATATTTTGAACTGATTAACAGTCTTGAGCTGCTGTAATTTACGTAAAGCTTATTTCCTGTATCCGGGTTATCCGCATATATGTTGCCGGTCAAAATAATAAACACTGTAATCGCAAGAAATAAAAAGACCTGTAATTTTTTTAACATTTTTCCTCACCTTATTTATTGTAACTATGATGTCAATATAAGTCGTATTAAGTATTCTCTTATTTAAAATTTCTAAACTTTTTTCTACAAACAGTTCTAGATTTTACATATATTAGAATAGTTTGTCAAACCCGGGAATATCCCGATACCTCCTGATAAAAATAAATAGAGCCGGAATTCCTCCGGCTCCTGCCATTTTTTATATTATGTTGGTTAATTCTCAGCTGGCTGCAGATAAAATATAACGTTTGAACCTTAACAAGGCTATAAAAACACCTGCTATTCCAAATAAAAGCAAGACTGCTATATTAGGTACTATAACACTTATATCGGCTCCCCTTACCATTACATCCTGCAAACCTTTCTGTGCCCAATATTGTGGCATAAGGTACCCGATTTTCTGTGCAAAGCTTGGAAGTATATCAAACGGAATCCATAAGCCTCCAAGTGCAGCTCCTCCCATAACTACAATCTGGGTTAGAGCTATGCCCTGGTTTTCACTTTTTACAAGGAATGATATTGCAAGACCGATACCGGTAGCACATATTGCAAGAGAAATTACGATTGCAATAATTGCAGGCAAGTTACCCAGGTCCAGTTTATAGACATAATGCCCAAAGCCCAACAAAGCCGTACACTGTATTATAACCGTCAAAATAAACGAGCTCCACATGCCTGCCAGATAGTCTCCGGGTTTCATGGGCGTACTGCGCAAACGAGCCAGCATACCAGATTCTCTTTCCTTAATAAAACCGCGTATCATTGATATGATTACAAAGAATACAAACATTACCATCATTCCAGGAACCAGCTGTTCTGCTACAGTTACATTTTTCACATCCTCATTGACCTCTTTCAATACAACCGGTGATGCCATTATTTGCTGAATCTGTACATCGGACTTTCCGGAAAATGCAAGTGTACTCTTTATTTTCCCTTCCCTGTAGCTGTTAATGATATTGTCAAGCAATGCTTTGGCCGATTCGACAGTCTGGTCGGTAACAGATGTACGGTAAAATTCTATATTCGCCTTATCTCCGGATTTAAGGTTATCCCCGAAACCTTTTGGGATAATGACAAGTGAAGAAAGCTTTCCGTTCCTTATTTTTTCTATTTGGTCATCGCGAGTTGTACTTGTGTCTACAGCCGTTTCAAAACCTTTTACATTAGATAGGGTCTGGACAAATTGCTTTGAAACTGCTGTATTATCCTGATCTATGTAATGTATTGTAATATTACTGTTGGATGCGCTGCCAAAGACAGATGCATATAGTACTATGAAGGCAACTGGCAGAATAATGAGCCAAAAAAACGTTCCTTTCTCCTTAAATAATATTTGCAGTTCTTTTCTAAAAACCGGTAACATATACAATAAACCTCCATTAATTTTATAGTTAGTCTCTTAAAGATGTTCCTGTCAGGGATAAAAATACAGTTTCCAGGTTAGGTCTTACTATTTCGAGTTCCTTAACCGCCATGTTTAGTTCCATAGCTTTTTTTGTTATATCCTGTATGGTTCCCAGTATATTGCTTGTTTCAATAACCCATCCCCTGTCTTTTTTCGATACTTTGCCGGAATATTCAAATACCGGTATTTTGCTCATCTGTTCCGATTCCACATATACGGCGTTAACAGCATGTTTATCAAGGATTTTATTAAGATCTCCCTTGGCGATTACCCTTCCATGGTCTATAATGGCTATTTCATCACAAAGGCTTTCTACTTCTTCCATGTAATGTGTGGAATAGATAACTGTAATACCATCTTTTTTCAAGGCCCGGATCATCCCAAATATATGGTTTCTTGACTGAGGATCAATTCCTACTGTAGGTTCGTCCAATATAAGCAGCCTTGGCTTATGAAGCAGTGCTGCGGCAATATTTATACGACGTTTCATTCCGCCTGAGAAGGTATTGATCAAACTGTTGGCGTGATCCGTAAGACCTACCTGCTCCAGTACATCATCAATTCTTTTTTTAAGCTCCCTGCCTTTTATTCCGTACAGTTCTCCGAAAAACCTCAGATTATTGTATGCGCTGAGCTTTTCATACAAAGTAATTTCCTGTGGTACATAGCCTACCAGAGTTCTTATGTCATCCTTCTGCGATTTTAAATCAAAGCCTAATACGTCTACACTTCCGCTATCGTATTCAATAATACCGGTTAAAATCTTCATTGCCGTGGATTTACCTGCGCCATTGGGGCCAAGCAAACCAAAACAGGAACCGCTGCTTACTGAAAAGGAAACATCATCCAAAGCAGTTTTGGAATCATATCTTTTAACCAGATTTTTTATATCTATTGCTTTATTCATAAATTCTCTCCTTATAAATGTTGATTATTATATACCCAGGTTATCCCTCTATACCTCGGCATGTTTTTCAAGCAAAAAGGCTGCAAATTGAAATATAAGGTATGCTAAAACAAAACTCAATAATATGCCCACAATCAGGGTCGTACCTGTGCTTAAGCCAGGGAATGCAAAGGTCCACGTACTTCTGAAATCAGTATTTGTTTTGGAATTAAAAAAAGTTGAAAACATTAACGATATAAGTCCGCCGTAAGCAACCCAAAAAAGTGGGGAAACCGGTCTGAATTTGGTATGGCGCAGTATTGCGAAGAGCATTCCCGATACTATCAGCAACGGACACAGTGCTAAAATTTCAATATACATTTTACCTAGTTCCGTAGTTACATAGCCAACATCATAATGCTTCCAGATACTTGGTTTTAGTATCATACCCTCAATCCAGAAGGCCAGCGAAATAACAAGTGCAATAACTGCAACTCTTAAAAATCTAATAAAACCTGCAGTGAACTTTGCGCCCAGCAGCATTTTTCTGGAATATGGAAGCTGCAACCACCAACCTACGGTGTTTCCCTTCCATTCTCTTATAATCATCGCCATTGATGTAAAAAAAGATGTGAACAACAAAAACGCAGGTGCTATTCCTATGACCTCAGGAGTCACCTGAGAAGTCAGTAAAAGTACCGTATATATTATAAAGCCGCAGATTATTGCTGTAAAAAAATATATTTTACTCCAGTATGCAAATTGTCTGTTACGGTTTTTTGCTATGCCTATATCATTCATAACCAATTTTGAGAATGTGCTCATCTATATAACCTCCTGTACACATTTTCGAGTGAATCCCCTTGTCTTCTTAATTCTTCAACTTCACCAGCCAGTTTTACATGCCCTTCCTCAAGAAAAACAACCTTTTCAAAAAGGCTTTCCGATTCATAAATTTCGTGTGTGCTTATGATCAAGGTCCTGCTGCCATCCATTATTGACTCAATGATTCCCTGAATTATCCTTTCCCTTGATATAAGATCAATACCCGAAAAAGGTTCATCCAGTATGCACAGGCGTACATTTCTGGCAAGGCACAATATCAGTTGCAGGCATGCCTGCTGGCCTTTCGACAGGGTCTCTACCTTCATATCAATATCAAGCTTCATTTGTTTTACCATCTCTTCCGATTTTGGTTCATCAAAACCCGGAAAAACTGATTTTGCATATTCCAAAGCAGTCTTAACAGTATGGAACTGGTACCAGCCGGCCCTATCAGGAAGATAGGCTATTTCGGAATTCAGCTTGATTGAAGGCTTCTGTCCGAATATGCTTATGCTCCCCGAATCCGGCCTTACCAGCCCAACCAGCGCTTTGAGCAAAGTAGATTTACCCGCCCCGTTTGGGCCCAGAAGTCCGGTCACTTTACCCTCTTCAATATTCAAGTCCAGATTATCTATAACAATTTTCGAACCATATCTTTTTGTCAGTTTGATTGTTTCTACAGCCGTATTCATTCCCATTCAACCTCCTCAAGTAACTTTTGAGCCGAGCTGCGGTCCATTCCGAGATCTTTCATCGAGCTTACAAAAACATTTAATGCATCCTTTGCCAGACTTTTTTTGATTTCCATAACCTTTTCTTCCGAGGATGTAATAAAAGTACCCTGCCCTCTTCTGGTCTCACACAACTTATCACGTTCCAGTTCCTGATATGCTCTCATGACAGTATTCGGATTTATCTTAAGCTGCAGAGCCAATTCTCTTACAGATGGTATTTTGCTTCCCAATTCAACTTCACCCCTCGCTATCGCATGCCGAATCTGGTCAAGGACCTGTTCATACAACGGTTTTGTCAGATCTAATTCAATTTTAAAGCTTCCGATTTCATA